>JBKJYI010000215.1:0-3562 GCA_046715855.1 Phycisphaerae bacterium | reverse complement strand
AGCTGGTATCTGCGGGAACCCAGGTCAATCTGTTTGTAGCTTCCCAACGACTCCGGCGGGCCAATTCTCCGCATCGCTGAGTTTAGCACCAAACCACGTGAACCATATTTTCTTCACGACGGTCTCTGGCTGCGACGGCACTCGAAGCCATCCTCGATCAACTGCTATCACCTACGACGCCAGCGGACCGGCCCTCTTTATTGACTCGCCGCTTAACGGTTCACAACTTGCGAGCCAAGCGATCGACGTAACGGGACGCATTAGCGATACACTCAGCGGCTTTGTCGGCATGAACGTGAGCGTAAATGGCGTCCCCGCTGAAGTCAGTGTAGGGATTGGAACCGACGGCACGTTCGTGGCCCGCAACGTCCCTCTGCAACTCGTTGAACCAACGCCGTTGATCGTTTTCGCCGAAGACAGCTTGGGCAACTCCACTACCGAATCAATTACCATAACAAGCATTAATCCAGCAGGTGTTGCGACCCTAGTCGAGATCGGGGGAAACGGCCAAATTGCAACGGTACGAACTGCGTTGACCGAGCCGATCGCCGTTCGGGTTCGGAATGCGGATGGAACGCCATTCGGTAACAAAGTGGTAATGTTCGAGGTCATCCGCAGCGACGGCTATCTTTCCGAGGACGGATCTTCCTTCGGCTCCCGCACCCTGCAAGTTCACACCGACGAAACCGGCTTGGCTAGCGTTTTCTGGCGTCTCGGAAGTGACGCCGGAAGTGGAAACAACCGCCTGATGGCGCGCAGCCTGCATGTAAGCGGTGAAGCATATTTTTCGGCGACCGCGACTCCAGGGCCCGCACTGCACATCAACGTGAGCTCGAATAACGATCAACGCGGCGAAGTAGGCAGTCCTGCTTCGCTGCCGCTCATTGTTTGGCTGCATGACGGCGCTAACGGCGTAGTCGACATTCCAGTCAGCTTCAAGGTTATAAGTGGCAGTGGTGCAGTTAATGGCGCAAACCTTGCCGTTGCAAACACCGATCAAACGGGCCGGGCACAAGTTGCCTTCCACTATGGTTTGCTTTCTGGCCCAAGTTTGGTTGAAGCTAATTTTCCAGGGAACACAGGACTCCCGGCAACATTTACGATGATCGGGATCGAGCGCAACCAAAACATTCCGACGACTTTTGAAGGCTTGGTCCTGGACAACGCCAATCGACCGGTCGGCGGCGTGACTTGCCAACTAAGGATTCAAGGATCGCTTATCGCCACGACGCAGTCAGACATTGATGGCCGTTTCAGTTTTCTGGAAATTCCGACATCTGGTCCCGCGCTCATCTTCATCGATGGACCTACGGCTACACATTTGGCGGGCTTCGAAACCGAGGAGCTATTTCCCGTACTTGCCTTTGAAACAGTAATCGTGCCCAACGCCGTCAATGCACTTTCGATGCCCGTGCTTTTGCCTCCCCTCGATCCGATTAACGCGCGAATCTTCGACAATACCCAAGACGTCGAACTGACTGTTGATGGCATCGAAGGGCTGACGATGCTGATCAAAGCCGGTTCGATGACCCGTGCCGATGGCACGATACCAAGCCCGCAAGACCCGGCGATCGTGTCACTCAATCAGGTTCATTATGACAAGATGCCGATGCCCATGCCGGACGGCGCCGCGCCTCCCTATTCGGGGACTCTTCAACCTGGCGGGGCGGTCTTCGATCCGCCCGTTCAGGTCACACTCCCGAACATGGTAGGACTTTCACCCGGCGCGGTCAGCTCCTTCATGTCCTTCGATCACGACACGAACCGTTTCGAGATCATCGCGACCGCCCACGTCACAGATGATGGTTGCTGCGTCGTGACCGACCCGGGTTCTGGCATTGGCCATGCCGGTTGGCACGGTCCTCGAATCCCGGTCCCCAGTGGCAGCGCCACAGGAGAGGGCGGAGAAGGGGACGACGATAGCGCCGACCCTGATGCGGATGACGAGGCTGAACCCGCCGGTTCTGAATCGCCTCCGGCATCACCCACCAACGAAAACACCAACGGATCGCCGGACGGCGAGACAGACCCGGTATATTTATTCTCCGGGGAGTTTTACCACAGCCACGAAGATTTACGCATAAAGGGACGTGGGCTTGATTTCATTTGGGCCCGCAAGTATCGCTCGAAAATCGGCTCGAATACTCCCCAGGGCAACGGTTGGGACTACTCCTACAACATTGTCATCGTCCAAGAGAATGACGATATCGTCCTCTACGACGGCAACACGCGCCAAGACACCTACCGGAAGCAAACCGCAAACGTATGGAGTCGACCTGGTTTCTTTAGAGAATTAACCAAAAACGCAGACAACTCGTATACGCTTCAGTTTTCCGATAAGAGCGAATGGAACTTCCGCGCACTTAATAATTCACCAGCTGCGGGACGAATCACCAGCATCGTTGACCGCAACGGCAATGCGCTCGTGCTTGCCTACGACGGCTTTGGCCGGTTGGGGACAGTGACCGACACGCTGGGCCGAAATATCACCATCTCGTACAACGCCAACGGCCGGGTCGGATCGGTAACCGATTTCTTCGGACGGAGCGTCGTCTATCAGTATTACGAAGGTCCCGATCCAGGCGGGAACACTGGTGATCTAAAGTCCGTGCGCACCCCCGTTGTATCCGGCACGCCGAACGGCAATGATTTTCCTTCTGGAAAAACGACGGTCTATACCTACACCACCGGCTTTTCCGACGAACGATTGAACCATGACCTCCTTTCGATCACCGACGGAAAAGGCCAGGTCTATCTTCAGAATGTCTATGCCCACACGATCGGCACTGAAGATTCCCGTCACACGAACGATTCTCATAACCTCTACTTTGACCGCATCGTACGACAGATTTGGGGAGATGTAAGCGATGTAATTGAGTTTAGCTATTACAAACGAACGGAGACGATTCCATCATTCATCGGCGATACAGGAGGTCCCTTTACCCCTCTGACCAGAACTATTCAAAAGACGATTATCAACGATCGGTCAGGTAACGTTCGAGAGTACACCTTCGACCTGCGCAACCGCCTGATTAAACTCGAAGAATTCACCGGCCGGGCTGTGCCCGGCCAGCCCACCACGGAAATTGCAAACCGTCCGGCGAACAAGCTTCGCCCCGGCGACCCCATTTCGTTTCATACCAGCTTCTGGTGGAACTCGGAAAATCGCCTTTCGCTAGTTCAGCGCCCAAACGGAGCGATGGAATCTCGCATTTATGAAAGTGATCTCGCAACGGATACGATTCCGCGAAACCGGGGCAACCTACGTGTTCAATCGATCTTGGCGTCCCCAACTGGCTCATACTTCACGACACCATTCGGCGAACCGAAAGTGATCACCCAACTGTTCGAATATGACACTACATTTGTGGATGACGGCTTCAACTTTGTCACCAAGCAGACCGACGGCCGTAGCCATGTCACGCGCCACGAATATGACGGTAATGGAAACCGCCTTCGAACGCCGCACCGTATTACTTCAATCATCGAGGAATGGGAAAACAACTCTTTCGCCCAAGTAACGGCGCACATCCTCCCCGCCAACGATACCGGTCACCGTCGG
>JBKJYI010000214.1:0-5330 GCA_046715855.1 Phycisphaerae bacterium | reverse complement strand
GTATAAGGTTGAGTGGCTTGCCTTTAGTTGCATGGGTGCGGAAGAGGGCTGTACCGACATATTGAGAACCGAGTATGTGAACACAGCCCGTTGGGGCGATATCGTCCCGCCGTTCAAACCTCAGACCATCGGGGCTCAGCCCGATTTTGGCGACATCGCCGGGTTGGTAAGCAAATTCCGAAGTGCGCCCGGTGCGCCGGTCAAAGCGCGGGCGCTGATTGCGGGAACGGATTCTTTTGGCAACATCAACCTTTCCATTGACTTGGATTTCAGCCACATAGCGGCTTGCGTGGATGCGTTTCGAGGGAAGCCGTACCCGCACACGATTCAGTCCTGTCCTTGAGGGTGGAGACCCCCGTCAGTCCCCCCTTGGTAGGGGAGGCAGGATCCGGCATGAATGCCGGGGCTCGGGCGTCACCGCCGTAGTCGTCGTTGATTCGGAACGATAATGCGACCGAACGTCCGCGCGAACTAAAGTTCGCGGCTCGCTGGCCCTCACTCCTTCGGGCTCTCGCCTTGGTCGCCCTCAACTCCCAAGGGGAGCGTGGTGTTAGCGGGCGGCGCGGGAGCGGCCTACGAGGGTTTGGGCGGTGGCTTTGATGCCCTTGACGGCGGAGGCCAGGCCTTCGCGGTTGGGGGCATATTCCATGGCCGTGTCGTAGTGGACCAGGTCGGCCTCGATGAGCTCGCGCAGGGAGGTGGTGAAGGAGCGCATGCCCTCCTGCTCGCACTGGGCGATGATTGCCGGGATGTCGTCGTCCTCCTCGTGGATGATCTTGTCGCGGACGGTGGAGTTGCGGAGGAGGACCTCGGTGACGGGGTACTGAGTGGCCGGCTCGACGCCGGGGATGAGCTTCTGGCACATGATGGCTCGGAGGCTGTTGGAGAGCGAGGAGCGGATGAAAGTGTGCTCTTCGCGGGGGAAGAATTCGAGGATGCGCGAGAAGGTCTGCTGTGCGTCGGCGACGTGGAGCGAGCCGAAGACGAGGTGGCCGGTTTCGGCGGCCTGGAGGGCGGCGGTCATGGTTTCGCGGTCACGGAGCTCGCCGATCATGATGACGTCGGGATCCTGGCGGACCATGAAGCGCAGGGCGTCGTGGTAGTTGGGCACGTCGATGCCGATTTCGCGCTGGGAGATGATCGATTTTTTCGGCTGGAAGACGTACTCGATGGGGTCTTCGACGGTGATGATGTGGCAGCCGCGGTTGGCGTTGATGTGCTCGATCATTGCCGCGAGGGTGCTGCTCTTGCCGCTGCCGGTGACGCCGCTGACGAGGACCAGGCCTTCCTGGTTGTTGTTTACTGCGTCGAGATAAACCTGCGGCAAGTGGAGGCTTTCGAAGGAGGGGATCTGGCTTTGCACGCGCCGGATGGAGGCGTGGGTGTCGCCGGTGGAGCGGAAGACGTTGATGCGGAAGCGGTCGCCGGTGGTGCCGCGGGCGGAGAAGTCGAGATCGCCCTGTTGCTTGTAGGCTTCACGGCGGCCTTCGGGCACGAGGTCTTCGAGCATGTCTTCGATGTACTTGCTGTCGGGAAAGGGGGTCATGTCGAGTTTGCGGAGGTGGCCGGTGATGCGGTAGCAGGGTGCGTAGCCGACTTTGAGGTGCATGTCGGAGGCGCCGTGCTGGGTCATGCCGGAGAGGAGTCGCTGGATCGCCTCTTTGGGGGTCATCAGTGCATCGGCCATTAGATCATTGCTCCACTCGGAATTAGGCCCCAAAGTCTATCGGAAAAAAGCGACGATCCCGATGATTGCGGCGATCAGCGCCAGAATCAAGGCGGCGGAGGCGAACTGAACGAGCTTGGTGTTGAGCGTGGTGACGCAGTTTGACAGTTCCTCGGCGCGGGAGCTTACGTCGGCGCGGAGGGCGCTGACGGCGCGCATCATGGGGTCGGCGGACTGGGCGAGTTGTGCCACGGCCTGGCCCTGCTTGGTGAGTTCGGCGGAGACGGTTTCGCTGGATTTTTGGGCGACTTCGGAATAACGGGCGAAGGCGCTCGAACTTTCCTTGACGGCGTCGCGGATGCCTCCCAATTGGGTCAGGACTTCCTGCACTTGTTTCTGGCCGCTGGGCTGGGTTTCGAGTTGGGTTTGGATCCGGCCGAGGGCTTGTTGCTGGGCGTGCATCACGGCGGGCAAAGCGGCGAGACTTTCGATCAGGCGTTCGAGGTTGTGATTGGCATTTTCGGCCACCTCGGTCTGGCGTTGAACATGGCCTTGCAGAGATTGAACCAGTTCAGTGACCTGGCGGTTTTGCTCTTCGATGTGCTTGCGGTTGCCGCCCAAGGCGAGCCAATGGCGTTTGTGCCCTGCGGCGTCGTCGGGATCGTGGTCGCCGTTCGAAGGAACATAGCCGTGCGGTGCGATTTGCGAATCGTCGATCTCGGTGACATCCCAACCGAGCGAGCGGCGGGGATGCTTGATCCAATCGCCAACCCGCGACCAAAGCGTCGTCCTTTCCATGCGGTACCTCCTTGTTGGCCTTGCAGCCGAGAGCAATGAAACTTGATACCCCACTCAGCGGCGAATTTGACGCCTGAGCGGGCTATTCTACGCTTTGGTGTGATTGCGATCAACGAGCCCGCAAAGCGGGGTCTGGAGTCAATTATGAGCCGGCGTGAAAAGCTCGAGCAGATGTTGGAACGGCAGCCTGACGATCCGTTTCTGCACTATGGATTGGCGATGGAGCACGTCAAAGAAGGGGATGTGGGGGCGGCGCTGGATCGTTTTGACCGTACTTTGAGCATGGATGCTGACTATGTGGCAGCATACTTTCATAAGGGCAACACGCTTGTCGGTGCTGGTCGGATCGACGAAGCGAAGGCGACTTTACGGGCGGGAATTGAAGCGGCGCGGCGAAAGAATGATACTCATGCGGAGGGGGAAATGCAGGGGTTGTTGGATTCGTTGGCTTGACTGTCTTGGGAAGCCAAAACTGGCGATGGTTTACCCTCGCCTCAACGCACTCCCCAGGAGGGAGTAGATGCGACGGATTCACCTAAGAGGGAGGGGCGTCAGTGCGTCAATCTCCACCGGACCGGAAAGTATGCTTCCGCATGGCGGCGCTTCGCTTGGCCATGGCACCCGGCGGAACGTTTCCGAAAACTGCTGGCCGTCACCCTAACCCTCTCCCAAGGGGGGAGGGAACTTAGCGGGAGAGAAGCCGGCCGATGAGGCCTTTTTTTTGCTCGGGTTCTTTGGTCGAGTTGGCCGAGACCGCTGTTGCGGTCATGATTTTTTTGGCGATCTTGCGGATGGCGGCGCGCACGGGGTTGTTCTGATCGAGCGATGAGATCGGTTTCCCCACGTCGATGGAGCGAGCCACAAACTGGAAATCGTTGGGAATAGTCGCAAACACCGGCTTTTTCATCGTTTCCTGAACGTCTTTTTCCGTGAGTCGGCCGGAGCGGCCGTCTGCGCGGTTGACAATGACCTCGATCCGCTCCGGTGCGATTCCCAACCGGTTGAGAGCGTCGCAGAAGCGCCTCGCATTTCGGATGCTGGGGACGAGCATCTGACATACAACGAGGATGATTTCCGCCCGGGCGAAGATGGCAACGGTCTGCGGTTCGAAATGGCCGGGCACGTCAATCACCACGTGCTCGTAGGCCTCCGACAGGACATCAAGGATGCGCTCCAGCGCGTCGGGGCTGACCGTATCAAACTGTTCCAGATTTTCGGGACGGGTCAAGAGGTGAACGCCTTCCGGGAGCGTGGTCATGGTGGAAGCGAGGACGGCCCGGTCCAGCTCGGATCCTGATGATGCCAGGTCATAGATGGTGTACTTGGGATTGCAATCGAAATTAACGGCTACGTTCCCCATCTGCAGGTCGAGGTCCACCAATGCACAATCGCGCTGGGATAGTTGTGCAATCTCCAGGGCGAGGTTGCAGGCGATGGACGTGGCGCCGACTCCACCGCTGGCGCCTACGACACAAATGCACCGACTCTTGGTGGTGAAAAGCATGCGGCGGCTGGTGACGCGCGCGAGGGCGCTGGCCAGGTCGTTGTTATCGATGGGCTCGCAGACAAATTGATCGCAACCGGCCCGCATCGGAGCGAGAATGGCATCGGGGCCACGGTTGTGGCTGATGCCGATCAGGCCCAGGTCCGGGAACTTCGTGGAAACATGTTCAATCACTTTGACCACTGATTTGGGGTCGGGATCCAGGTGGAAGAATACGAGGTTGACCGGTGAAACGTCCAGCAATTTTGCCAATGCTTCGGGCGTTCCCACCTCGGCCACAAAGCGAACAAAATTCAAGCCGGTTATGTGAGTGGTGATTTCCAGGGATGATTTGGGCTCGAGGTTATAAAGGCAAACATGTATTAGGTTGCTCATAGTATTTCCGTCTTCCGGATTGACGAGTCCTGGTCCAGCACCGATCCATGTGTCTATCGGAACAGTTGGGAGGCGAGTTTGTTCAAAATGAGCGGCCATGAATGGGCCAATAATCAAAGGGAGACGGTGGGGCAGGGTGTTTCGCTAAGGTCCTATAAGGACATTAGTAATTCATGAACGAGGCGACTTTGGCGCCGGGATTATGACGCCCGGTCAGAGCCTGGGTTTTCGGCTTGCTCGAAGCCCAAGGCGTGGCCCTTTGCTGTTTGATTGCGCACTCTCAGTGCTTCGATGAACGGGGCTCGACGGCGCCGAAGCGCCTTTCCCTGTCGGAGTAATCTCTGATCGCGGCGTCTAGATCGATGGGGGTGAAATCGGGCCAGAGCTTTTGGGAAATGTACAGTTCCGCATAGCTGATCTGCCAGAGAAGGAAGTTGCTGATGCGCCGTTCGTTTGCGGTGCGGATCAGGAGGTCGGGGTCGGGAAGCCCCTCGGTATATAACTCGCGGGAGACCATGGATTCGTCGATTTTTTCGACCTCCAGGATGCCGTCTCGAATCTTGCGGGCGATGGAGCGCACCGCGTCGACGATTTCGTCGCGGGAGCCATAGTTGAGGGCCAGGCAAAGCTTGAGGCCAGTGTTTTCGCGGCTCATGCCTATGGTTTGATCCATTGCGTCGAGGACGCTGAGCGGCAGGCCTGCCCGGCGGCCCACGTGCAGGAAACGGACATTGTTGCGCATGATGGTCTCGCGCTCGGCGATGAGGTACTGCACGTAGAGGCCCATGAGAAATTCGACCTCTTCGCGGGGACGCTTCCAGTTTTCGGTGCTGAAGCTGAAGAGCGTGAGGACTTCGATTTTGAGTCGGGCGCAGTGGGTGACGATGTCGCGGACGGTTTTGGCCCCCACTTCGTGGCCGGCAAGACGCGGGAGATTCTGGCGACGGGCCCATCGTCCGTTGCCGTCCATGATGATGGCGATGTGAC
>JBKJYI010000213.1:0-7363 GCA_046715855.1 Phycisphaerae bacterium | reverse complement strand
CGTGGCCGAGCCTGGCGAAACCCTGCACGTGCTCGACGCCCGGGCCGGCGAAGCGCTTTTTATGCTGGGCCAGTTCGCGCAAGCCCGCACTCGTCTTAACAAGGCCGTCGAGCTCGCCCCAAATGACCCGCGCATCATGACCATGCTGGGCGACGTGCTTTTCAAGTTAAAGAAAGGCGACGCCGCCGGCGACTGCTACCGCAAGGCATTGGCCGTTGAGCCCAACAGCGCCATCGCTCACTATCGCCTGGGACTCTGCCTCCTGGAAGCCGGTAGGCCTGCCGACGCCTTGCGGCATAACCTGGACGCCCTGCAGACTCGAACTGACTTCGTCGAAGCTATGCATGCCGCCACCCTGGCATTGCTGGAAATGGGTCAATGGCGCCGGGCGAGGGTCATGGTGGAGCGAGCCATTACCACGAAGTCCAGCCCAGAGCTCCTCGCTTTGCGCTCCCAACTGTGGCGCTTCCGCGTTCGTCGCTACGTCCGCCGCCTGCGCCATCCATTCACCCGCTAGGCCCACCAATCGGAAAGGTGCCATGCCAAAGCCCAGCCGTAGGGGTGGCATGCCCAAGCCCAGCCTCATCGGGCGCCGGCATGGATTTGCCGTCGCCATGGCCGGGCCCCGCTTGGCCTTTCCTCACCTTCCAGTGCCCAATCCTGTATATGTTGCTTTTTCGTGAGTCCGGTGGTGCAATGCTCCTGCAACCGCGACGCTTGGTGCTTGTTATAATCGCAAGGTGAACCGAAAAGCCCCGCAATACGGAAAAAATGCAATGACTCATTGGAACTGGATGCGCCTGACCCCCCTTTTTATCGCCCTTCAAGTTGCAACCTCGTTTGCACAAGATGAAAAGCCAGCGCCCAAGCGTCCGACGTCCCGGCCCGTCCCCACAGCCAAGCCGGCTGAGCCCGACAAGGATGTGCCAAAACCAAAGTCGCAAACGTCTTCGACCACCGCCGAGGCGAAGCAGATGCCCACGCAGGCGACCGTCGAAATGATCATGACCGAGGCCGTCAAGAATATCGCCAAGCGCTACAACCTCAACGACGCGCAAAAACAAAAAACCGACGAGATCATGAAGCGCGACGTCAACAAGTTTCTGAAGGACCACGAGGCCCAGGTCTGGCCGATCATTCGCGACCTGATGAGCAACGGCTTTCAGCCGCCTTCCAATCCCGAGGACGTTAAGCGAATCGGCAATGCCGCTGCTCCGTTGCTCAAGGACGCCCAGAAGGCGATTCTCGACGGGAACAAGGAATGGCGCGAGTATCTCACGCCCGAGCAGCAGGCCATGCACGATTACGATTTGGGCGAAATGGAAAAGCAGTTCGTCGAAGTGGAAAAGAACTTCAAATCGTGGTCGGGGGGCAAGGCCACGGGCGGCTTGTTCCCTGTGGTGCAGGCGGATCGAAGCCCACCCACGCCGCCAAGACCGCCGGATGGAGTGCTGCCCAGGAAAGCTACTGCGCCCCCGCCGGAGCCGGAAGTGCAGGTTTTCCGCGAGAATCTGTTCGACAGCTATGTCGAGGACTTCATCAAGCAATACGAGCTCGACCCCGCTCAGATTGACGCGGCGCGATCCATCCTCGCCGAGTTCAAGCAGAAGGCCGGCTCCTTCCGGGAATCGAATCGAGCCGAGCTAAAAAAGATCGGAGACGAATACAAGGCGGCGATGGACAGCAAAGACCGCGAGAAAATCGCCCAGGCCGAAGCGGACCGCAAAAAGTTGCTCGAACCCGTGTACGCACTTTTTGGCGAAATGGATGAGCGGCTCAAGGCGCTGCTGACCTCAACGCAACTGGAGCGGCACGGTGGCAAGCCGGCCACCGCCGCGAAGATCGATCCACTGGATGAAATCGCACCTTTGGGTTCGCCACAAACCCAGCGTCCGCCTTCGCGGGCGGCTGACAAAAAGAACGCGGGCGACCCCCCGCCTCAAAAACCGGAAGCACCCAGGACGGCCCCATAATTTGAGAACCGCATTCCGGTGATGTGTGCCACGACAGCTTCGAGTGCGCTCCGCCAAATTGCAACTTACCTGTGAGCACCACGGCCTGCCACTGCTCGGCGGGCTGGATTTGAAATCTGAGATTTGAGATTTCAAATGAAAGCACGCCGCTTTACGTCACTTGCACAATCCATAAAACTATCGGACTGTTCGGCTTGCTCCCCGATTTTCCTTGCCTGCCAATTTTCCAAATCCTAGGATCAATAGAGAAAGTGGGAAACGCGGACGAAGTCTGCAATGACATTTGCCCGCTGGTCTACGTGGGGATGCGTTCACGAACCGTTCACCTGGATTCATAAGATAAATATATGGAGCTGATCGGACCACAACATCCTTTGCGACGGCTCTTTGCGGGCATGGTCGAGCACGCATTTTGCGCCGAAGTCGGAATGTGCAGCCCGCGATTGACGAGCTACATGGCCGATTTGCTGGTCAATTTCACCCACATCGACACGCTCAACATCGTTCGAAATGTGGAAGGCAAAAAGCTCGAGCAAATGGCCTCCATGCTCGCTATCGCCATGGAGGATCCGCCTGTTTCGTCGCTGGATCGCGACCGAAAGGTCTATCAGCACCTCGGCGACTTCACCCTCTTCTGGGCCGGCGTATTTCCCGAACATCTGAAGCGCGCCGCCCGCAACCAGACCGACGTCCTCTTCGACTACGTCAATCAGGGCAAGCGATCCTACGCGATTGTCGCCAAGCTGGGCCGCGACAACGACGAGCCGCCGCCCTCACTCTTCCGACCCCTCAGCGAGGATTTCGAGTTCTGCATCTATGGCCTCAATCTCGTGCGCAAATGCTGGGAAGAATCCGCCACCCGCCCCGGCAAAGGCAATCCACCTCCACTGGTTTACTAATGGCTATCCCAACAATTACGTAGAAAGATGCTCACCTCCAAGGACACGAACACCACAAAGAAATACAACGGTTTGATCCGTTTCCCTTCGTGAACTTCATTTCCTTCGTGGTTAAAACCACCCGTTCGTCCTGAGAAAATCACCGGTTAAAGCTTTGGCACCAGCCCTGCGAAATCACCCGCCACCTCTCCTTCTGACGGACTGGGTTGGGTGGGTGCCGTCCAAACTTGTTCATTGCCCCGTTCCGCCATTCTTGCTATTCTCCAACCTGCTTCGGAGTCGATAAACTTCATTGAATCGCCATTGGAGGGCGGTTCCGCCATCGACAGGGAGGACGCGATCTCATGCAACTCAAGCGCGTAACAGTCTGCGGTTTCAAAAGCTTCGCCGACAAGGTCGATTTTGAGTTCGGCGCGGGCGTAACCTGCATCGTCGGGCCCAACGGCTGCGGCAAAAGCAACGTCGTAGACGCATTCAAGTGGGTGCTGGGCGAGCAGTCGGCCCGATCCCTCCGCGGCCGCCAGATGGGCGACATGATCTTCAACGGCTCCACCACCCGCCGGGCTAGCAGTGTCGCCCAGGTGGACTTGCAGTTCGATAACGCCGACCGCGCCATACCTTTCGATCAGCCCGAGGTCACCGTCAGCCGCAAGCTCTACCGCTCTGGCGAAAGCGAGTACTTGATCAACGGGAGTGTCGCCCGCCTCAAGGACATCCGCGAGATGTTCATGGACACCGGCATCGGCGTGGATGCCTACTCGGTCATCGAGCAAGGCCGCGTCGATCAGCTTCTCCAAAGCAGCCCGGTCGAACGCCGCATCATCTTCGAAGAGGCCGCCGGAATCAGTCGCTACAAAGCCCGCAAAAAGGAGGCCGAGCGAAAGCTCGACCGCACCAATCAGAATCTGCTGCGCGTGGCCGACGTGATCGAAGAACTCGAAAAGCGTCTGCGCAGCGTGAAGCTGCAGGCCGGCAAAGCCCGCAACTACATGGAATACCAGGGCCGGCTCAACGAGCTTCGCTCAAGCTTCGCCCTCGCGGAGTACCATCGCTTCACTGTCGAGTTGGCCCGGCTGAGCAAGGAATCGCAGGAGTGATCCGACGAGGTCACCGGCCTGCGAACCCAGATCGACCAGGCCGAGGCCGAAGAGTCGCAGGTCACCTTGCAACTCGACCGCCTCTCGCAGGAAATCAACCAGGCCGACAACCAACTCGTGCAACTGAGGGCCAACATCGGCGCATCAGAGCAGCGCATCGAGGCCGCCGGGCGGCGCATCGACGAACAGAGAGTTTTGCAGACTAGCATCTCCGAGCGGCTGGGGACAGATCGCGTTCGGCTCGACGAGAACCGCGTCGAATTGGAGACGGTGCAGCAGTCCGCACACCAGCTTCAGGAAGAAACGCACGGATTGCACGCCAAAATCGATGAGTTGAACGCGCAAGATGCAGAGCTGGCTCGCAATTTAACCCAGGCCCAGGCCATCCTCGAAGACGAAAAAGCGGGCATCATCGACCTGCTTCGCAAGAGCGCCCAAACGCACAACGAAATCGTACGCCTCAACACCCATCGCGAATCGCTCATCGGCCAGAAGGGCCGCCTCTCTCAGCGCGACGCCCAAATCCGCGTCGAGTTGGAATCCTCGCTGGAACGAAAAGCCCAACTCGAACGCCGCCTGCTCGAAGTCGAGGCTCTTCTGGCGGAAGAAACTCGCCGGCTCGAAGAAAAGAAAACCGAGGCCGCCAAAACCAACGCCGTGCGCCAAGCCCTCGTCGATGAACTCGCCCGCGACAAGGAACGACGCAGCGCGCTTCAGTCGCGCCGTGACCTGCTCTCCGATTTGCAGAATAAGATGGACGGCGTCCGCGCCGGCGTCCGCCAGGTGCTCGCGACCGCCAAGAAAGAAAATGAGTCGGGCCGCTATGCGCACATCGCCGGCCTGCTCGCGGACATTTTCGAAACCGACGTTGCTCACGCACGCGTGATCGAAGCGGCTCTCGGCGATTGGGATCAGCATCTCGTGCTGACCAACAGCGACGAGGTGCTGTGCGATCCGTCGATGTTCGCCAAGCTCCCGGGCCGGCTCACGGCCATCTGCGAGGACCGCATCCCGCCCCTGCTCAACAGCGCCTCGCAGACGGATTTCTCGCAACAACCCGGCTTCGTCGCCCGCGCCATCGACCTCGTTCGTTTCGCTGAAAAATTCGAACGTCTCGCCCGTCACCTGTTCAGCAAAACCATCATCGTAGACTCCCTGGACACCGCCCGCCGAATGGCCCGCGCCGACGCCCTCAACCACCGCTTCGTCACCCTGGCGGGCGAAGTCGTCGAAGCCGATGGCCGCGTCTCGCTCGGGCCCGCCGCCTCCGAAGCCGGACTCATCTCCCGCAAGAGCGAGCTCCGCGAAATCCACCGCGAACTCACCGAGCTCGACGGCCGAATCGTCAGCCTCACCGATCGCCTCAACCGCACCGAGGCCGAAATCAGCCACCTCGAACTCGTGCAGCAGGAACTCCGCACGGCCATCTACGAAGCCAGCACCGCAAAGGTTACCGCCAACGCCGCCCTGCAAAACATTCGCGAAACCGTGCACCGCCTGACGCAAGAGCAGCCGCTCATCCTCGGCGAGGTGTCGCTCCTCGAACAGCAGATTAACGAAGTGCTGGATAAAGCCGCCCAAGGCGGGCAGTCGCTCGAAGAGCTGGAATGCGAAAACAAAAAACGCGAAGAGCAGGTCGGGGCCCACCAGGAACGCATCGACGCCATCGTCGCGAGCCGCCGCGAATCGCAGGAAGAACTGACCAGGGCTAAGGTTGCGGCCGGGCAATTGACCGAGAAGCGGGCCGCGGCCGCACACACAATCAACACATTGCGCCGCGCAATCCACGAATTAGAAGCCTCCGTGGCCTCCGCGGACAGCGACATCGAACAGTGCGCCGCGCGAATTGCGGACGCCGAGCAGGCCATCGCGCAGGGCCGCGAGCAACTCGCCGAACTCGCCCGCCAGCGGGAAACGCTCGAAGCGACCGCCGCGCGCCTCCGCGATCAGCGCGAAACCCTGCGCTCGCGGCTCGACGAGCTATCGCAAATCGTCAAAACTGCCCGCCACCGCCTCAGCGCCGCCGAAGCCGGTCTGCACGAACTTGAAATGGCCCGTAGCACCACCAATGTCCGCCGCGACGAGCTTGTCGTCCGCATCATCGAAGAAATGGGCATCAACCTCGCCGAGCGCTACCAGAACTACGAGCACGCCGAGCAGGATTGGGAGCAAGTCACCGCCGAAATCGCCGACCTCCGCGGCAAGATGGAACGCCTTGGCAACGTCAACCTCGACGCCATCAGCGAACTCGAAGAAATCGAGAAGCGGCACGCGTTCCTCACCGGCCAGCGCGACGACCTAACCGAAGCTCATCGCCAGCTTCAGGAGTTGATCACCTCGCTCAACCAGGAATCGCAGCAGCGGTTCATGACCGCCTTCGACCAGATCACCGAAAACTTCCGCGCGCTTTTCCGCAAGCTTTTCGGCGGCGGCCGGGCCGACATCATCCTCGAAGACCGCGAGAACGTCCTCGACTGCGGAATCGAGATTGTCGCTCAGCCCCCCGGCAAGGAGTTGCAGGCCATCTCGCTCATGTCCGGCGGCGAAAAATCCATGACCGCCATCGCCCTGCTCATGAGCATCTTCAAAACCCGCCCCGCCCCCTTCGCCATCCTCGACGAAGTGGACGCCGCCCTCGACGAGGCCAACAACCACCGCTTCAACCGCATCGTCGAGGAGTTCGTCAACGAGGCCCAGTTCATCATCATCACCCACTCCAAGCGGACCATGAACATCGGCGACCGCCTCTACGGCATCACCATGCAGGAACCCGGCGTCTCCACCCGCGTCAGCGTCCAACTCGCCCAGGCCAACGTCGCCTGAGTGGCCGTGACCCCGACGGGGTCAACGAAAGTAGCCGGGGGTAAGCAAGCTCGCATCGCGAGCGCCGCCCCACCCCCGGAAAGCAAACCCCCACGTCCCCCTCTACCCTTGGGAGAGGGTTGGGGTGAGGGCTTGCCGTCCGCCTCCCCCCTTACTAAGGGGGGACACAGGGGGTCATTTCCGAGCCCAGAGCGCAAGCGACGGGCGGCTGATAGTTGAAAGTGCCCTCAGCGAATGATAAAGTACTTTGCACACTCAAAAGGTGATCCAATGACCTATCGTGGAAAAATCAAGAACGGAGCCGTTGTGTTGGACCAGCCGGTTGCTCTACCGGACGGTGTCGAAGTTGAAGTTCGCACCGTCGCCGACGGGCAGAAAATTCCATCGCTCTATGAGCGGTACAAGGATTTTATCGGAATCGCGGAAGGATTGCCCTCGGATTCCTCAACAAATCACGATCACTATTTGTATGGTGTGCCCAGGAAGTGAATGCCTGTTATGGGGACTCTTCCTATTTCCTCGCACTCCTTGTGCCGGGCGATGAAAACCATGACGCAGCACAGCGCATAGC
>JBKJYI010000212.1:0-3417 GCA_046715855.1 Phycisphaerae bacterium | reverse complement strand
GCATGCAGGGCGACCGCGTCGACATACTTTTCCAGCCCATCATGGCGCGGCGGCAGTCATATCCATGACCTGCACGCCTTCCGGCGCCTTGAATACGAACCGATCGTTTGGAATCTCCGTGTTGACCTTGATGTCTGTGCTCGTGTTCGTAAACACGTCCTTGCCGTCCTTATCCTTGCCGATAACCTTGACGTTAATCCCCGTGTCCTTGGCGAAGTACATGACCGACTTGGCCACCGGGCCATCGGCGGCGTTTTTCGGGACGACTTCGAAGACGACGGTGGATACCCCGTCGACCTTCTCTTCGGGAAGCATTTTGATGGTGTTGTCCGCGTGGATTTTTTCGAAGAGCTTTTTGGGGTCGCCCGTCATGGCCGAGTCGGGCTTCTGCTTGGTGGCCATTTTCTGGCCCATTTGTTCCGACAGCGTGTAGAGAAACTCCCCATCGGAAATCATCAGGACGCTCACCTCCATTTTGTTGTCGGTACCGCCCATGGATTGATTGGTCGTGCCCTTCATTTCGGTGCGGAATTTTTGCTTATCGCCGTCGCGTTTCCATTCGACCGTGCCGCCGTAATCGGAAGACATCTTATTGCCGCCGCCCATATCGAAACTTTGCACGGTTTTGGTTTTGCTGGTGTACGATTTCATTTTGGAATGGGCTTCAATGAGCTTCTTTTCGGCGTCCTCGATGGGATCGGCCCGGACAACACTGAAAAGCGATGCGGCGAAAAGGCACGCACACGACCATTTTGCGAACGACATATCGATTGCTCCTTAGCAGGGCGCCGTGGGGGCGCTGAAAACAGGGCCGACACCGCGCGCCGGCACGAAAGGGAAGGATGGTACCAAAATCCCAGTCAGGGGGCGAACAATCGCACCATTATGGTTTTTCCGATTGCGCCAGGTAGTTCTGTTAAACTGGATAAACCAACAATGCTTTTTTCTCTTTTTGGATTTATTCTCCTTGACTCCGACTCCAGCTCATGCTTGAATCTACTTGCGTTCTACTTGGAAGGACTGAGTTTTTCGGCTTGCCTTCTGTCGGCGAGGCCCCGTCTGCAGGGTCGCCTTGGGAGTATAAGGATGTTCCCTCCGCTTATTAGCTTCATATTGGCCCTTTTGTTTTTGTTCTTTATATGGTGCCCCCCTTGGTGTCCGTTTTAGTCGCACCGGTAGTGAACGCGCCTCATGTGGAAAACTGATTCCTTGGCTTAAGACTTATGGGCTCTCGCTGGGCTTGGGCGACGTAAGCATGTCGCTGTATGCCGACGCTTGATCCGGGCGATTCAACACGCTGTACAAATCGATCAGTGCCCGGCAGCACTCCTGGGTTAGGGCGTCTTGCTTTCCCAGCTTGCGTTCAAATAGGCGAAATGCTTCCAATAGTTCCAATTCTGCCTCTGGATAGCGACCGGTCACCGTCAGCGATTGGCCCAAACGTAGCCGACAAGCCCCGGCCATCAGGTCTTGGGTACCACTGTATTTCAGCCAAATCGATAATGAGCGGCGTTGAAGGTCAATACCCTTCTCGCAGTCGCCCAGCCGGCAATGGATGGTCCCTAGCTTCATGAGATCCAGGGCCACCTGCTGGCTTTCGGACCCCAAGGCCTTTGTGTTGATTTCCAGCGCCATGGTCGCCAATTGTTCGGCCTCACTGTACTTCTGCTGTTTGGAAAGTGCAGTTGCCAGACTGCTGAGGCAAGCGCCCAATTGAGGATGGTCTGGGGCATAGACCGTGTTGAAAATCTCCAAGGCATCGCGATACCAACGCTCGCTTTCGACCCAGTGGCCGCGGGCGTACTCGGTTTGTCCGATGCGGAAAACTGTTTTGCCAACCTCGGGATGACGGCGCCCGTACAGTTTGGTTTGAATTTCAAGAACGTCGCGACAGAGGGATTCTGCGCGATCATAATTCCCCGTGCTGAGCTCCACGTCTACGATGTTGTTGAGGGCATCTGCGACACTGCCATGCGTGCCGCCGTAGATCGAACGACGCATGGAGAGTGCATCCTCGTAAAACTTTCTTGCCTCGGCGATTTGCCCTTGCTTGTGCAGTGTTAATCCCAATCCCACCAGCGAGTCTGCGATCGCAGCGCTGGGTTCGGGGAATTCTTCGCGGCGAATCCGGAGTGCTTCCCGATGCATCTTCTCCGCGGCGTCGTATTCACTTTGAAGATCAAGAATCGTCGCCAGCTTGCAAAGGCTTTCCGATTCCGGACCGATATCACGCGGGACAGACTGGCGCCGTATTTCCAATGCGCTCGTCGCGAAATTCCGCGCCTGAGGAAAAAGTCCCAAATTCGTGTACACATCGCTGATCGTCTGCATCAGCGTTGCTCGAACCGCGGGCTGATCCTCCAACTGTCCCGTCAATTGGGATGCCCCTCGTTCCAACATTTCCCGAGCCGTAACGCTGTTTCCGCGGGCCTCTCCGGGGTCGGAGACCTTGAACAAGTCGATCATGAAGTTTTTCACTTTGGTGGCCGTGGCCGCTTCCACTTCGGCCCGGCTCCACTCGCGCTCGGCGCGGACGTATTGAACCGTCATGCCCACTAAGCCCGCGATGAGCGCCGCGGCGATGCCCGAACCGGCGGCCACGCCGAAGCGATGACGCCGGGTGAACTTGCGGAGCTTGTAGATGGCGCTGGGGGGACCGGCCAGCACCGGCTCGGCCCGCAGATGCCGCTCGATGTCGTCGCCCAGCGCCGTGGCGCTGTCGTAGCGGTGGATGCGGTCCTTCTCCAGGCACTTCATGGTGATCCAGTCGAGGTCGCCGCGCAGCTCGCGCGACAGACTGCGAACGGCGGTCTTGCGGTTGGAGGCCACCGCCGTGGAATCGTCGCCCATGCTGCTGAACTTGGTGCTCGGTTTGGGAGGATCGACCTCGCGGATGACCCGCTGAATCTCGCCAAAGCCGGCCTCGAGGAGCTTATGTGTGTCAAAGGGCTGCGCCCCCACGAGCAACTCATACAGCAGCACGCCCAGCGAATAAATGTCCGTGCGCGTGTCGATGTCCAGGGCGCTCATCTCCGCCTGCTCGGGACTCATATAGCCAGGCGTGCCGATCAGCTGTCCCTGCTCGGTGAAAATCGTCCGCTGGGTGAGCTGGTGCCCGACGGCCTTGGCCACTCCGAAGTCGATCACCTTGGGGGTGAGCCGATTCTCCTGGATGGCCACCAGCACGTTGCCGGGCTTGATGTCGCGGTGAATGATCCCCTTTTGGTGGGCGTGGTGAACCGCGCGGCATACGTCTACGAAGAGCGCGAGTCGCTCATTGGTGGTGAGCTTGTTCTTGTCGCAATACTCGGTGATGGAGATGCCGTGTACGTACTCCATGACGAAATAGGGCCGGCCGTCCGATTCCCCCGCATCGAACACCTTGGCGATGTTCGGATGGTCCATGAGGGCCAGGGC
>JBKJYI010000211.1:0-2629 GCA_046715855.1 Phycisphaerae bacterium | reverse complement strand
CCTCTGGGTCCTGCACGAGAACCTGTGACTCGACCATGGCGGCCAGGCGCCGAGTTGTCTCCATGAGTTCCTCATGAGTCAGTTCACGATCCTTTTTCTCGAGGCGAAGGCTTAGCTCCAAAGCCATCTGCCATAGTTTTTTTTCGCGGGGGAGAAGTACACCGGCACTGCGCTGGCCGGAAGCCGTTTCCAGCTCGGTAAGTAATTCGTTGATGCTATGTCGTTCCGGCGAGGCCGGTCCGCCAAAAAGGAAGACCACCAGGATCGCGCCCGCCACGATCACAGAAATAATGAGGAACGGAACCCCGAAGAACCGCCCCATGAGCGACCAGGTCATGGGCGGTAACGGCTGAAGGTCACCGGCAAAATCATTCATTTCCCCCTGACTCGTGGTCGCGGCGTCGTGGCCCGAGTGAACTGACTCTTTGGAATTGGTCATGGGTTTGTGAAAAAAATCACAATGTTGTTGCGAAGAAAAGTGGCTCAACGCCACCTCTAGCCTTCACCGCCAAGTTTCTACATTCAAACTCTCGGCCGCCATTCGGTGGCCTGAGTTTGACTAAGTATATCTCGGCGACTGACTGTCAACAAGCCATCAATCATTTTTCTACGTTTGCCGGATCTCGATCGGTCGCTGCGCCCGCTTTGATGCCACCCTCGAAAACGTAATATTCAACCTTCGGGGAATTGGTGCGATGATGTCATCGGAATCCCATTGACCTATCCCGCGGTGTCGGTTCTACCACGTGACGGTGTAAAATGAGCCAATGCCCGAAGGCACTTCGCAGTCAGACTTGGGGGAGTCGAATTGGGTCCGGCTGATCCCCACTTCCCGATGCCAACCTGGGGCCGGTACTTTTGTGGAATATGGCGGCAAAGAGTTGGGAGTGTTTTTGCTGGGTACCCAGCATGTATTTGTCATCGACAATGCATGTCCTCATGCCGGTGGGAACCTTTCAGCAGGCGAGGTCCTCGACGGCGTCGTCACCTGCCCGTGGCATCAATGGCAGTTCGCCCTCGCCACCGGAGTCTGCGTCGACTCCACCGCTGTGCGGGTAAAAAAGTATCCCGCGCGAATCCGCGACGGCTGGGTGGAAATCTCAATGCAGAACTAAATGGCCGTGACGACCGTTTTCACTTCCGTGTAGCTCTGCAGGCCGTATTCGCCCAGTTCTCGACCCAGACCGCTCATCTTGAATCCGCCAAACGGCGCCGCCGGGTCGAACACGTTGTAGCAGTTGATCCACACCGTGCCGGCGCGGAGTCCGGCCGCCACGCGATGGGCTTTGGCCGAATCCTTGGTCCACACAGCGGCAGCCAGGCCGTAGATGGTGTCGTTGCCCCGGCGGATGACTTCGTCAATTTCACTGAATCGAAGCACGCTGAGCACCGGACCAAAAATTTCCTCTCGTGCGATGGACATCTCATCTTTGACGTTGGAAAAAACGGTTGGCTCGATGAAATAGCCAGCCCTGTCCATTTTTTTTCCGCCCGTGATGCAGGCTGCGCCTTCCTTCTGCCCGGCGTTGAGAAAGCCCACAATGCGGTCGTGCTGCTCCTTGGAGACTTGCGGCCCTTGCGTGGTGGCTTGATCGAACGGATCACCGACGCGGGTTTTTTTCACCCGCTGCGTGATGGAGTCGAGCACTTGGTCGTGAACCTTATCCTCGACGAACAAACGCGTGCCCGCGCAGCAGCATTGGCCCATGTTGAAGAAACAGCCGAAGTAGGCAAATTTCGCGGCCGCATCGAGATCGGCGTCGGCGAAAATAATATTGGGACTCTTGCCGCCAAGTTCGAGCGTAACTCGCTTGAGGTTGGTCTCCGCCGCGGCCTTCATGATGATTTTGCCCACAGCGGTGCTGCCGGTGAAGGCGACCTTGTCGATGTCGCCGTGATAAGCAATCGCAGCTCCGGCGGTTTCACCGAATCCTGTAACCACGTTGACCACGCCCTCGGGAAACCCAGCCTCCATCGCCAGCTCGGCAATGCGCAACGCCGTAAGCGGCGTCTGTTCTGCGGGTTTGAGAACCGACGTGCAGCCACACGCCAGCGCCGGACCCCACTTGTAGGCCAGCATGAGCATCGGGAAATTCCACGGGATGATTTGCCCGCAGACGCCGACCGGCTCGTGCCGAGTATAGGTATGAAACGGTCCGGCCACCGGGATCGCTTTACCGTGGTGTTTGTCGGCCCAGCCCGCGTAATAGCGGAAAACGGCCACGGTCGCGGGTACGTCTCCGCCCAGCGAATCGCGAATCGGTTTCCCGTTATCGAGCGTTTCGAGTGCGGCCAGATCCTTCGCATTCTTCTCAATCAAGTCCGCCAGCTTGTAGAGCAATTGCCCGCGCCCAGCCGGAGCCATCCGAGCCCACGCTTTGCCTTCCAACGCCTTTCTGGCAGCGGCGACCGCCTTGTCCACATCGGCCTTGTCACCCTCCGCCACCCGGCAAATGACGTCCCCCGTTGTGGGATTGATCGTCTCGAAAGACTTGCCGGAAGCCGCCTCGACCCACTGGCCGTTGATCAGCATCTTCTTGTCGGTCACGCGCGGCGGCGCGATGGTTTCAGTGGCGGTCATAGCAGCCTCCTAAGGTGTGTTGCGAATAAATTCGAGCCGCTTTCGCAG
>JBKJYI010000210.1:0-2599 GCA_046715855.1 Phycisphaerae bacterium | reverse complement strand
CGCGGACCCGGAGGGGTCAATTCTTTCTGGCGACTCTCCCAAACCCTGGGCGGTAGAGGGGATTGGTGAAGACTATGTTCCCAAGACGTTTAACTCGCAAATGGTGGACGACTGGGTGCGCGTGAGTGACGCCGAATCGTTCATGGTGGCGCGAAATCTTTCCAAGATGGAAGGTTTGCTCGTCGGCGGCTCCTGCGGAACGGCCATGGCTGCCGCGCTCCAATATGCTCAGCGTCTCACCAAGGATGACATGGTCGTGGTGCTCTGCCCCGACACCGGGCGCAACTATCTCTCCAAGCTCTACTCCGATGAGTGGATGGTGGAAAAGGGGTTTATGAAACCCGCCTCCAAACCCTTCACTGTCGGCGAATTGCTCGCACGCCGAGGCAACGTGCCGCTCATCGCTGTCCGCCCCGAGGATAAGGCCGAGACGGCAGTGGGTTTGCTGCGCCTCCACGGCATCTCCCAGCTGCCGGTTATCGAAGACGGCAAAGTCGTGGGGCAGATTCGCGAGCTGACCATCGCTCGCATGCTGCACCAGCGCACTGATCCCAGACAGGTGCCGGTGCGTGACATCATGGCCAGGCCCATGCCCACGCTCGACGAGCATACCGACCTGGACGAGGTCTACCGTCTGCTCTCCTCGGGCCACAGCGGCGCGGTCGTCACGCGGGGCTCCGAACTTCTAGGGGTGGTCACGCGCATCGATCTGGTCAACTTCTGGGACGATCCCTTCCAGCAGGAATCCGATTCCCGCAAGATGGAACCCGCCGTCCCGGCTTGATACTCGACCGCATCAGCGGCGAGTTGTTTGCGCTCCTATTGGCACGGCCTGTAGCGAAGTCGCTTTGACGATGGCGAACACAATAGCGCCAGGCTCGATTTGAAGTTCGCAAACCGCCGCGGGAGTCAACCGAACCACCCAATCTGGGCATTGCGAATCGACGCGAAGCGTGATGATCGCCCGTTCATCGGAGAGGCCAACGGTGATCACTTCGGCAGAAATCACGTTGCGGGCGCTGATGCGTTGGGGCTTCTCGCGGGCCACGATCACATCGTCGGCATAGATGCAAATCAGTGCATTTTCGTCGAGTTGCACATCGTCCGCGGCGCAATAAACCGGCAGATTGCCAACACGGTAGACGGAAGCTTTCTCCTGGGGCGAATCTTGGCGCCGGCCGCGCACAATGGTGCAGAAATCTTCGCCAAGCTGGCGCGACAAATCACCTTGAGTCAACAAGCGTCTCGGTGGCCCGGCGGCGACAAGGCGGCCTTCGCGAATAATCCATGCCTCATCGCAAAGAAAAAAAATGTCGCTGGGGGTATGAGATACGTACAACATCGGCACGTGAAACGTCTCGACGACTTGTCTGAGGAAATAAAGAGTTTTGACGGCAAGAGTTCGGTCCAAACCTGACAACGGCTCGTCCAACAGTAAAAGCCGAGGCCCGCTGAGCAACGCGCGCCCGATGGCAACGCGACGCGCTTCACCGCCCGACAGAGTCTTCGGCTTCCGTCCCAACAATTCGCCAAGTTCCAGCACATGGACTACTTCGTCCAGCGATGGTCCTAGGCCGTGCACCCCCAATCCGTATCTCAAGTTTTTCAAGACGCTGAGATGTGGAAACAACAGACCGTCCTGAAATACATAGCCGACGCCGCGCGCGGCGGCCTTCAAATGCAACCCTGTTCTAATATCCGTCAATTGGTCTCCTATTCGGATGTGCCCCTCATCGGGCCTCTCGATCCCGGCAATGCAATCGAGAAGGGTTGATTTCCCACTTCCCGAGGGACCCAACACACCCAATGTCCGGGCGTCACTTGATGCTTCGAGCTCAAGTCGGAAGGTGCCGAGCGTCTTGCGAATGGCGACGTCGATCGTCATCGGTTAATTCGACGGGGCGAAAGCCGCCAGTTCAATGCCTCGGAAATCACAACCGCGGCGATGCATAGGGCCATCGCCGCCGCTACCAGCGGAATCGTCGATGGAGCGCCGGGCGATTGAAGCGATGTCCAGACGGCTAAGGGAATTGTCCTGGTGCGACCGGGGATATTTCCGGCCACCACGATGGTGGCGCCAAATTCCCCAAGTGCGCGTGCCCAGGCAAGCGTCGCGCCTCCGACTATTCCCGGCCAGGCCAGCGGCAACGTGATGGTCAGCAAACGCCGGATGCGGGACGCACCGAGCGTAGCGGACACCAGGGCGTATCGAGGGTCGATCGCTTCGACCGCCGTGCGCACCGTGCGGACCAGCAACGGAATGCCCATCAAGGCCGACGCGATGGTCGCGGCCCAGAATGTAAATAGCAGATCAGGATTTAATGTACGAAGGACAATCAGCAACAGCAGACCGGTCACCACCGGCGGAGCCACCAGCGGAATCATTACGAGCACTTCCATCACGTGCCGCCATCTCGATCGCGTACGCGCCAGCCAGATCCCCAGTAATACTCCTGGAATGAAACAGACAAACGTCGCTGCCAGCGACACTCTGATGGAGAGCTGGATGGCGGACCAGTTGCTGGGCTCAAAAGTGAGAGACTCCATCATGGGCGAAGTTCCACACCGGATGGCGGCGGATCGAATCCATGTTTTCGCC
>JBKJYI010000209.1:0-3013 GCA_046715855.1 Phycisphaerae bacterium | reverse complement strand
TCCCACTCTGATTGGCGGCTGGCTTCTTGGCTCTAACGCAGCGACCGTTTCTCCTGTCTCACTGATGGTTGCCCGATTGCTGGTGGGAATCGCCGCGGTTTTGGGGCACAATTATTCACCGTTCCTTAAATTTCGCGGCGGCAAGGGCGTGTCTACATCGTTGGGCGTGGCACTTGGGGTTTATCCGGACCTGACGATTCCGGCAATTTTGGCGTTTGGGATTTGGGCCGGCGGGTTTGGGGTAACGCGGATGAGTTCCGTTGGGTCGATTTTAGGCGGAGTCTTTTTCCCCGTTTTTTACGTCGCGATATTACTGTTTCGCGGCGGAAAACCAGCCGAACAGTGGCCTTTTGTGGCGTTTTCGGTTTTGGTGGCGATATTGGTTGTCGCCCGGCACAGGGCAAACATTGCGCGAATTTTTGCAGGCACCGAGCCTCGGGTTGGCAAGGTCAAGAGCGCGATGAAGTAAATCAAATGCATACCTGGGTAGGAAGGACTTTTGCAAAAAGATAGAATTTTTTGGGGAACCCACTTGTTTTGAAGATAGTAAAGCGATTATGTTGAGAGGTTCATGCCGAAAATAGGATTCGGACGCAGCGGGGCTTTTCGCCCATCTATAATTGCACGGAGGCAATCAGCGGGCGACGCAATTGAGGCGTCGCAGTAAAGAACGATGAGGACGGCCGATCAAACCAAGTTGCTCGAAATTCTCGTGATAGGCGATGGGTCCGTCGTCGAAGACGCGGAGCGCCAACTTGAGCCGGGCGCGCACGTCGAACACGTCTCCTCACTCGACGCCGCACTGAAAGCGATTTCCACCCGCAAATTTGATCTTCTGGTTGCCGGCGCGGGAGCGCTGAACTCTTTGCAACAGGCGGCCATCGCCAGTCCCGCGGTCAGTGCGCTGGACCATCTGAATCACGGCGTTGGCGTGGTGCGCACCGACGGCACGGTGGAGTGGGCCAATGCCAAGTTCCAAAGTCTGCCTTCTGAGGTAGCGGATCGGGTGGCGAATTTTTGCGTGGAGACCCCCCGGGGCCCGGGCGACGCCCCAACTGGGAAGTCGAGCCGCTCAAACCGACTTCGCATTCCTTTCGGTGCTCGCGGATTGTACGAAGTGACCGCAACGCCGATTTTCGATCTTCACAAGGGTGTAACCCGAGTGGCTGCGATCGTGTGCGAAGTAGCAAGCGTCGATCGGCTTCAGGAAAAGATTGACGCGATCGACCAGGCCGGGCGCGAATTGCTCAGCCTGGATAGCGAGCAATTCTCGCGGCTCGAGGTGCAGGAGCGGCTGGCGCTGCTGGAGCAAAAGATTCTTCGATGCACGCGTGATCTGCTGCATTTTGACAATTTCGAGATTCGCATACTCGACCCCAACAGCAATCGGCTGGACCTCGTGCTTAGCTCCGGAGTTCCGGCCGATAGTGTTTCGGCGGAAATCTGTGCCTGTGCGGAAGGCAGCGGAATCAGCGGGTATGTCGCGGCACGCGGCCGAAGCTACATCTGTGCCGATGTCTCGAAGGATCCGCGTTACCTCCCGGGGATTGAGGGTGCGAAGTCGTCGTTGACGGTTCCTTTGTTTCTCAACGACCGGGTCATCGGCATCGCCAACTTCGAAAGCACAAAGCTGGCGGCCTTTTCCGAGGACGATCGGCAGTTCGCCGAGATTTTTGGGCGATACATCTCGCTTGCCTTGCATATTCTTAAGTTATTGGTTTGTGAGCGTCAGGTCACCACCGGGCAACTGGGCCGCAACGTCATGGCGGAGATCACCGCGCCGGTAAACGACATTTTGACGGATATTGAGAGCCTGGTAGAGGACTACATCGGGCACGACGATTTGCGCTACAGGCTCCGCACCATCTCCGAGAACGCCGTACGGATTCGCGAGACGATCAAAGACATGGTTCAGCCCAAACCGGGCGTCATCTGTTCGCGGAGCACGCCGAATCGTCGCCGCGACCCGCTGCTGGAAGGCCGCCGGATTCTGCTTGCGGACGATGAAGACGTGATCCGAGAAACCATCCGTGACGTGCTGACGGGTTACGGATGCGAGGTAGAAACCGCCAGCGACGGTGCCGCCGCGATGGAGCTGATCGGGCAGAAGTCGTTCGATCTGGTGCTCAGTGATATCAAGATGCCGGTCAAGAGCGGATACGAAGTGTTCGCCGCGGCCAAGGCGGCCAACCCCGATACGCCAGTGATCCTAACCACTGGCTTTGGTTACGATCCCAATCACTGTATTGTCCGCGCCCGCCGCGAAGGCCTTTCGGCGGTCCTGTTCAAGCCCTTCAAAGTGGATCAACTCCTTCTCGAAATCCGCGCCGCCCTTAAGGCGAAGCAAGTCTAACCAATGACGTTGCCGTTGGGTTTCATCATCGTAACTTCGTGACGTTCATCCGTCTTTGCTTGAGCGGATCTCAGGTTACCTTTCGTCCGTAAGGGGGTATCTGCGGAGTCCCCACCCCGATCTTTTCAATAGCCGACCAGGAGCAAGGTATGACTGCGATGGAACCGGAAATTCGGCAGCTTTCCGTCAAGGTTGCCGCGGCGAGCGAGCCGTTTCGGCGCTTGCTCGATCAGATGCATCGAGTGATCGTCGGGCAGGATGAGCTGCTGCACCGCATGCTGGTGGGGCTGCTGTCGCGCGGCCATTTGCTGGTCGAGGGCGTGCCGGGGTTGGCCAAGACCATGGCCGTGGCGTGCCTGGCTCGGGCAATCGACACGAAGTTTCAGCGACTTCAGTTTACGCCTGATCTGCTGCCTGCGGACCTGATTGGAACACTGATTTACCGCGCGGCCGACGGGGCGTTCGTGGCCCAGAAAGGGCCGATTTTCTCGAACATCATTCTGGCCGACGAAATCAATCGGGCTCCGGCCAAGGTGCAATCGGCGCTGTTGCAGGCCATGCAGGAGCGGGAAGTCACCATCGGAAAGGATACATTCAAACTCGACGAGCCATTTCAGGTTCTGGCGACGATGAACCCCATCGAGCAGGAGGGGACGTATC
>JBKJYI010000208.1:0-11865 GCA_046715855.1 Phycisphaerae bacterium | reverse complement strand
CGTGCGCCGCTCGCGCCGCCGCTTCTACGGCGAAGGCTGGCCGGCGGACAAACGCGCCGCCTATTCCACGCTCTACAATGTCCTGACCACGTTTACGCGGGTGTTGGCGCCGATCATTCCTTTCCTCAGCGAATCGCTTTATCAAAACTTGGTCGCTAACCAGATCGGCGATCACCCGGAAAGCGTTCACCACGTTCCGTTCCCGCCCGCTAATCAATCGTTGATCGACGAATCCTTGTCGGATTCCGTGGCCGCCTCCATTCGGATCGTTTCACTGGCTCGCTCCGCGCGAAAGGACGCCAATGTCAAGATTCGCCAGCCGCTGGCCCGGCTTGTGATCGTGCCCGGCAATGACGCCGAGCGAAAAGCGGCACACCTCTTCGAGCAGGACATTCTCGAAGAGCTCAACGTGAAGGAGCTCGAAATTCGTGATGACCGCGATGGTCTTTACACGCTAAGCGTCTCTCCGAATATGAAGACGCTCGGACCCAAATTTGGTCGCTTCATTGGTGAAGCCCGAAAAGTCATCGCCGCCATGAATCCGCTGGAGCTGGAGTCCCGCCTCAATCGTGGCGAGCCGCTCGACGCCAAAGTGGAAGGCTCCGACGCCGTGATTGGCCGGGACGACGTCGTGCTGACAAAATCATACGGCGAAAATTGGGTCGGCAACTCCGATGGCCCCACGATCGTCATCCTCGACCGCAGAATTACCCCGGAATTAAAAAACGAGGGGCTGGCCCGCGATATTATTCGCAATGTTCAGAATCTTAGGAAAGACGCGGGCCTGGACATCGCCGATCGCATCAAGCTCGGCCTGGTCACCGACTCACCGGACCTCCGCGAGGCGGTCCTGCAAATGAAAGATTACATCGCAGGAGAAACGCTCGCCGTGTCGGTACTACCGTCGAACGTGGACGGCGCATCGCAATCCCAGGTCGTGATCGAAGGCCAACCCTTAACGATCACGCTGGCAAAAGCATGAATGCCCGGCGAGCCGCGAACTTCAGTTCGCGCGACCCCGTTGCGAGCCGCGAACTTTAGTGCTTACGGATTTTCGGCTGTCGAAGGAGATAGGAGATATAGGAAGCCTCGAACTTCAGTTCGCGCGGACGTTCTCGTCCTCCGCGATATTGCGAGCCGCGACCGCAACAACAAATTGCCTGCACATGGCCCCGAACGGGGGCCAAGGTGTGTAGCTGAGGGCGACCAAGGCGGGAGCTCGAAGGGTGGAGCGAAGCGGAACCCGTGGTTGCGATCGACCCCAAACCCACCGCCCCGGCGGGGCGGCGGAATCGGTTCGTTTAGGTGTTTATGCAAGAAGAATCCCATGAGTTCTACTTTATTTGCGCCGCACTACTACTTTTTTTTGCGCGCGCCCCTCAGGTTGTATTAGGTGTACTGGCGGATGGTCCGCCTCGGAGCCTGTCATGCTAAGCGAAGCGAAGCATCCCGGAGTTGGCTTCTTGCCGTCTTGCCGTGCTAATTTCCAATTACCCCCACTATCTGGTGGTCGTCCAATCTCTACCCACCACGCGAAAACAGTACTTTTCCAAACAGACCCATTGTTAATCTGGGCCAGTCGGACGTTGCCTCCCTCAGTGGCTTCTGTGAATAGAACCCACTCGCACGAAAAAAAAGATAACAGACCAAACCCATTTTCGCCTTTTTTGCTGCGTCGTTGCCTTCCTGCCTTTCTAAATCTTCTGTCGACGGTGAAACCTCGCGCAAAAAAAAAGGTGACGGAACAAAACCCATTTTTGCAAACGCAAAATTTCCAACCGTTTTCCGCTCTCGTTTGAAATCCAAGATATGGAACGATGACTGACTATCCACACAATCCCGGCGACTGGCATTACGCCCGACCCGCGCCAAGGATCGCCCCGCCGCGATCGAACTGGCTTTTGATGGTGGGCGTATGGGTTCTGGTTTTCCTCCTCGCATGGAATTGGCTGCGAACCGGAAGTCGGGGGCCCCTCAATAATCCCAACTACAAAGCCCGCGCTGTGGCCCCGCGCGGCGAGCTCGCAGAGGAAGAGCTGTTGACCATTGATGTTTTTAAGGAGGCTTCACCTTCGGTAGTTTTTATCATCAGCACCGAGGTCGTTTCGCGCGGCCGCTTCTCGCTCGACACCCATCGAATTCCGCGAGGCGCGGGAACCGGCTTTATCTACGACACCGACGGCCACGTAGTCACCAACCATCACGTCGCCGCCGCCGGTCGAAGCTGGCGAGTCACCCTCGCCGACCACTCCAACTGGGACGCGGAATTGGTCGGCTTCGCCCCGGACAAGGACTTGGCGGTATTGAAAATTGGCGCTCCCAAGGCCCAGCTCAAGGCCCTGGCCGTGGGAAGTTCGCGAGACCTTTTGGTGGGACAGAAAGTTTTTGCGATCGGCAACCCGTTCGGCCTAGATCAATCGCTGACCACCGGAGTGGTTAGCGCGCTGGGCCGCGAAATCAGTTCACTCACCGGTCGCGCCATCGAAGACGTGATTCAGACCGATGCCGCCATTAACCCGGGAAATTCCGGCGGTCCGTTGCTGGATAGCGCCGGTCGCCTGATCGGCGTGAACACCCAGATCGCCAGTCCCTCTGGCGCATCGGCCGGCATTGGTTTCGCCATCCCGGTTGACACGGTCAACCGCATCGTCCCCGAACTCATTCGCCATGGAAGAATCCAGCGGCCCCGGCTGGGTGTGGTCATCTGGCCCGATAGCGCAGCGCGCGGGCTGGGCGTGCGCGGTGTATTGCTTCGCGAAGTGCAACCTGGGAGCAGCGCCGAAAGAGGTGGACTCCAGGGCACCATCATTGATGAAACAGGCGTTCGACAGTTGGGCGATCTCATCACGCGGATCAACGACCGCCCGGTTTACAGTCAGGACGACCTGCTCGACGCTCTGGTGCAGTTCGACATTGGCGACGAAGTCACCGTGACCTACCTCCGCGACGGCGAAACGCACACGACCAAGGTCAAACTCCAGGCGCCGACCGAGGAAGACAACCCCGGTTGAGACTGCGTTCTCGACTTTTGGATGGAACTCTAGCAAAATGCGGCCATGAAAATTCACGAGTATCAAGCGCGAGAGTTATTGGCCGAGGCGGGCGTCAGCGTTCCCAAGTCCGAAGTCGTCGAGACTGTGGACGACGCAGTGGCGGCATATAAGCGCATCGGCGGACAGGCGGTGGTCAAGGCCCAGGTTTTCGCAGGTGGTCGTGGCAAGGCCGGGTTCGTCAAGCTCTGCGATAATGCCGATCAGGTTCGGGATGCCGCTAAATTCATGCTGAGCAATCGCATGGTTTCGGCGCAAACCGGTCCGGAAGGCATCCCGGTTGCCAAGTTACTGATCGCTTCGGCAGTCGATATCGAGTCGGAATATTATGTGGCGGTCGTCGTCGATCGCGCAAGGCGCTGTCCCGTGGTCATGGTCTCGCGCGAAGGCGGCGTCGAGATTGAAGTCGTCGCCCATCGCAATCCCGATGCGATTGTGAAGCGGTGGCTGCACCCTCACCTGGGCCTGCTCAGCTTCGACGTGTCTCAACTGGTATCGGCACTGGGATTTACGAACAAGCAGCAGGCCCGTACGGCCGAGGAAATCATTCGCGGACTCGTCGATGTGTTTTACAAGTTCGATTGCACGCTCGCTGAAATTAACCCGCTGGTGCGAACCAAGGGCGGCGACATTCTGGCGATCGATGCGAAAATGAACTTCGACGACAACGCGCTCTTCCGGCACAAGCGTCTGCAGGAAATGTTTGATCCGACGGAAGAGAATCCGCTGGAACTGCGGGCCAAGGAACACAACCTTTCGTATATCGCGCTCGATGGAAACATCGGCTGCCTGGTTAACGGCGCCGGCCTTGCGATGGCCACCATGGATATCATCAAGCTCCACGGAGGCGATCCGGCTAACTTTCTCGACGTGGGAGGCTCAGTCACCAAGGACGGGGCGATCGAGGCATTTCGAATCATTCTGGCCGACCGAAAGGTCAAAGGCATTTTGGTGAACATATTCGGCGGCATCGCCAAGTGCGACGTGATTGCCGAAGCGCTCATCGCTGCGGCCAAGGAAATCGGCTTCAAAATTCCGGTCGTAGTGCGCCTTGAAGGAACGAATGTGGACCGCGCTCGCCAGCTTCTCAAGGATGCGGCCATCCCGACGCTGATAGGGGCGACCGATCTGACTGACGCGGCGCAAAAAGTGTGCGCGAAGGTGGCTTAGGCCTCCGCGCACTTGGTTGCTGCTTATTCGCCCGACGGCTTATAAGCCCCCGTTGTACGGCACGCAGTTTTGGGCATGGTGCCGATCCGCGTAGCATTGATTCGAGTAAACCCGGCCGTTGTCGCAAATGACCGGGGCATAAATCTTGGGACAGACGGGAGGACTCGCCGACGCCACAGAAATCGAGGCGATCGCGACGGCCACGGATCCCACCACCACACCCAAAGTAAGAAGTCGATTCGTTTTCATATGAGTCTCCTCCGAAGTGATGCTAGTCGCTAGAGCGGGACACTCGCCCGCTCAGGACCAAGGCACAATAACGGAAAACAAAATGCCATCAACATTTTCGTTTCCGTGTCATCGCATTATCCACTTGAATAGGAATGAGGGTCCGAGCGCGAAGGAGGCGGAATCGTACCCGAGGCTGCCGGCTCCTCTTCGTCGGAAAGCTGGGTCCGAATCCGTCGAGTCTCGCGTGAAATGGTATTCTCGTCCGCCCCGATCTCTTCTAAAATCATTCGAACCAATGCGATGGCGGCCTCACCTTCTTCGAAGATGGCCGCGCTTACTCCAGCCTGCTGCAGCGACGACCTCTCTCGAAGATAGCGAGCACGCACGATGATGCGGACATGCGGATTCAGCGACCGGGCCGCGGCGACCACCGAAGCCCGCTGGGCCGAATGAGGCAGCGTCACCACAACGTGCGTGGCCTTCTTGATCCCCGCTTGCTTTAGGATTTCGATTTGAGCGCCGTCTCCGTATACCGCCGTGCGGCCCGCAAGTCCGAGTCTTCGCACGGTATCGATATTCATATCGATTACCGTGGTCTCCATGCCGGCGTGACGCAGCAGTCGATCAACTGACGATCCGACAGGGCCATAACCTACCACCAAGGCGCTGGGCGGTCTGGCCTTCAGGTCCGGCAAGTCTAACTCTGCATTGGCCGTGCGCATCTTTTTCTCGAAGCGGCCATTGAGCAAACGGTGGAGCCTGGGCTTCGTCGCGATCCATGTTTCCATTTGCGGAAGGAATCGAAAAATCAAAGGGTTGACAGTGATCGAAATGATGGCGGTTGCCACCAGCACGTTGTGTCCCGTCTCGGCAAGAAGACCATGTCGGCGGGCGAGGTCGGAAAGAATGAATGAAAACTCTCCAATTTGCGCCAGCCCCAGCGCCACAGTCAGCGAAGTCCGCAGAGAGTGGCCTAGCACCGCCACGGCGAGCATCGCGGCGATGGGTTTGACCAAAAGTACGATAACCAATGCCGCCCAAACAAGTCCCGGATTTTCCAGCAATATGGCCGGCCGAAACAACATGCCCACGGCCACAAAAAAAAGGACGGCAAAAGCATCGCGCATGGGCAGCAAGTCGGCGCCGGCTTGTTCGCTGACCGGAGACTGGGCCACGATCATTCCGGCGAGAAACGCCCCGACCGCAACCGAAGCGCCAAAAAGCGCCGCCGACGCAGTGGCCACGGCAAGGCATATCGCCAGCACGGTCAGCGTAAAAAGTTCCCGATTGCGCAGGCGGGCGACTTGGATCAAGATCCATGGAATCAGCCTCGACCCGCCAACCAGCACGATCAGCACCAGTGTCGCAAGCTTCAAAAGCCCCAGCCCGACCGAACTCCAGGCGGATACCTCCTCGGATGGTTTAGCCGCGAGGATAGGCACGAGCACCAGCAGGACCACCGTAAAAATATCCTCGACAATCAGCCATCCAACGGCGATGCGGCCCTGCGATGTGTCGAGCATTCGCCGATCCATCAACACGCGAATGAGCACGACGGTACTGGCTACAGCCATCGCCATGCCAAGTATGAGCCCTTGTTTGAAGGTCAGGCCCAGCAAGGAGAACAGGGCCACACCAACCAACGTCGCGACAGCGCTTTGGACGACCGCCCCGATGATGGCGACCTTGCGCACGGTCCATAGATCGGAAAGATGAAACTTCAGTCCGACGCCGAACATGAGCAGGATGACGCCGATCTCGCCCATCTGCGTGGCGGCGTGCATGTCGCCCTGGTAGCCCGGGGTGGCGGGGCCGATCAAAATTCCCGCGAATAAATAGCCGACGATCGGCGAGAGGCCGAGCTTGTTGGTGATGGTGCCGAGGATTACGGCAGCCGTCAGGGCCACGGCCAATGTTGTGATAAGACTTAGATCATGCATTCGCGGACTCGCGGCCAACCGAACGACGGGATGATCGTAGCGGTGAGGTGCATGCTGTCGAGCGGTGGAGAAAACTTATGGGGTGGTGAAACGAGAGAGGCCCAAGAAGCCCACCGGCTCCGCGGTGCTACCATGTGTCACGTAATCCGCAAGAATCGAGCCTATCACCGAAGCAAATTTGAACCCGTGGCCGCTGAACCCGCACGCTACGAAAACGTTTTCGTGGGCTGGATGGCGGTCGACGATGAAGTGTTCATCGGGTGTCATGGTATACATGCACACGGACCCCTCTACGACCTTAGGGATCGCTGCGGGGAGATGCGCAGCAATGAATAGCCCAAGCGGGCCTAGATCGCTGTTGCGAACATCGCGATCCAGCAGCTGTGGCGCTTCAACCGGTTCACCACCGCTGTGTTCGCCGACCTTTACGGTGCGTCCGTCGAAAGAGGGGAAGCCGTAGAAAAACCCGGTGGGTGTGTCGAAGCAAAAGACCGGAAAGCCTGTGTCGACTCGGTACGCGGTGTTCAATGTTTCGAACCAGACGACCACCTTTCGCCGGACCTGCAAGTGAATTCCGAGTTCGCCCAGGGTTTTTCCGCTCCATGCCCCTGCGCAAAGCACCAGATGTCTCGCGGTGAATGTGTCGGAGTCCGTTTCGACGCAAACGCAGCTTGAGTCGGCTGACCAGCCACGCACAGGGATACCCAGTCGCACTTCCGCTCCGCAAGCTGCTGCCTGTTCAACATGGGCCCGCACGCAGTTTTCGACCTCCAGGAATCCGGCATCGGCTTCATACAGAACAGTCATGTCCGGAGCTGGACGTAGACCGGGAAACCGTCGGGCCGCGTCAGTGGCAGACACGGTTTGAATATCCAGGTCATGGACTTTGGCGGCCTTTCGCACACCGTCAATCAAAACTCCGGGACTGTGGCCGGCGAGAAACAAACCTGTACGGTGAAACAGCTTCTTGCCGGATGCTTCTTCGAGTTCGCGCCAGAGCGAGCAAGCGCTGGACACCAGAGGCACATAGTCGGGATGTTCAAAATAAGCCCGCCGGATCAGTCGCGATCCGCCGTGCGAACTTCCGCGATCGTGGGCGACGCCGAATTGCTCGATTCCCAGGACTTTGCAGCCCCGACGGGCAAGGTGCCAAAGCGCGGCACTTCCCATTCCGCCGACACCGAGGACGATTGCATCGTAACTAGCCATACGGACCTGAAGGCGTGAAGTGGCGATGCCGTCCGACTTTGCTTACGTGCGAACTCATGGCTTTCCAACTCGAACCAGTGTCGGGCGCTCAAAGGCAATATAGTCAGCGTAGGTCATCTGGAGTGAAACGGTATGGCTTCCGGCGTTGAAATTGATTCGCTCGTTGTCCGCAAGCCGCTCGTCGCAGTAGGTCTGCAGCCCAAACAAGCTTCCAAAAGGAGGGATTGATCCTGGGGTAAGGCCCGTGATGGTCAGCACTTCGTCCTTGTCTGCGAAGCGAATTCGCCTGGTTCCCAGCACTTCTCGCAAGGCGGCGCTGTCCAGCGAGAGGTCGGCGGGAAGAACGACCATCAGAAATGCATCGCCGCCCTTGATAATCAGGGCCTTGGCGCCGCTGTGAAGCGAGACTCCGCGAATTGCCGCGGCTTCGGCGCTGGTAAACACGGCGGCATGCTCGGTTATCTGGTAGCCGATTCCTCGGTCATCGAGCGCGGCGATCAGTCGTTGCAGCACGTCAGCCATGGGCTGGCTTCCCTCAAGCATCGAAAAGCGGTTGCTGGTGGGGGCTTTCGTGCGCGGCGCGGGTCCGCACTTCACTGATCTCATCGACGAACTCATCGACGGTCGCGAATTTACGATGCACGCTCATGAAGCGCACATAGCCGACGGGGCTAAGTCGTCGCAGGTGCCCGCCCACATAGCGCCCAATTTCTTCTGAAGTAATTTCCCGATCGTGCGCATTGAAAATTTCGCCTTCGATTTTGTCGGCCAGGGCTTGAACCTGATCCGCCGTCACGCCGAGTTTGGCGCAGGCCCGCTCGATGCCGCCCACGATGTTGTCCCGGTTGTAAGGCACGCGTTGACCATCCGCTTTGATTACGGTGAGCCGCAGCTCTTCCTCGACTCGCTCCTTGGTGGTGAATCGCCGGCTGCATTTGAGGCAGACTCGGCGGCGGCGGATGGCAATGCCCGCCTCGGTGAGCCGCGAATCGATCACCTTGTTATCAATATGTTTGCAGCTTGGACACAGCATAGCTCGCCCGGACTTTCCGCCTGCGTGGAATCATTGGCGCCGCGACATGCATTTGCTTCTTTGCCCCGACGCCTTGGGGCCGATCCCTGGCCGCTGGTCAGCCTAACCGCACGATGTTGAGTGTCAAATCGATTACGGTATAACCTGTTGTATGGGGCGGCTCATCGAGAAGACGCTGGACGGCATCAAACTCCTGGGATTCACCCTGGGTGGTGAGGAGTCCGTGCTCATCGCGCCCGAACTCAATATCGCCTTCGACGTGGGCCGCGCCCCGCGCGAAGTCATCCCGATTGAAAACGTTTGTATCACGCACGGGCATATGGATCATGCTGCGGGAGTGGCCTATTACTTTTCGCAGCGCGGATTTCTGGGGATTGCCGGCGGCCGCGTGATCATTCATCGCAGTCTTGCCCAATATATTCAGCAGTTGATGGCTATCTGGGCGGAGATCGAGCGACACCCGTCGCCGGGGACGGTGCTGGGTGTCGAGCACCTGGAGGACGTCGAACTGCGCCGGGGCTTGATGGTTCGGCCCTTCGAGGTGAATCACTGCTCCGGCGCGCTGGGATACTCGGTGGTTGAAAAGCGCCACAAGCTGCGACCGGAATTTTTGGGCAAGACGGGTCCGCAACTCGTTGCGCTGAAGAAGGAGGGGGTGGAGATCGAAGAGCATGTCGAAGTAACCTTGCTCACCTGCACGGGTGACACCGCCATTGGAAAATTTCTCGATCTCGAGTTCGTGCGCAACAGCCGCGCAGTGTTGCTGGAATGCACGTTCTTCGATCGCGAGCACCTCGACCGCGCACGGGCCGGGCGTCACATTCATGTTAATGATCTGCCGGCGGTGTTTGCCGCGCTGCCCAATTCGCAAATCATGCTCACGCACACAACCCGCCGAACGGACATGCGATTGAACAAGCGAATCGTGGAAAAAGTTCTGTCGCCGGCCGACATGGCGCGCTGCTCGCTGTTCATGGACCGCCCGCCGAAAAGTGCACCCACGAAAATCATGTCCATTGATTAGTCGAAGGGCCGGCAAAATACGCTTGCAGCGGCTGAACGGTGAGCGGTGTGGGTTCATTCCCGTCCTCCGATTTGGAAAGCGAACGGATCGCGGAGACCGCCGCACGGGCACCGGCCAGCGTCGTGATCAGCGGAATCTTCTTGGCGGTTGCTGCGGCGCGCCATCGACCTTCCGCGGATGCCGGACCGGTGCGAATCGGTGTATTGATGAGCAGGTGGAGAGTGCCGTCCAAAATCAAATCCAGCAGGAAAGGGGCGCCGTCTTGGTCTTGAGATTTTGACACCAGGATTGTTTTTATTCCCGCCTCTTCGAGAACATTCCGCGTGCCGACGGTGGAAAAGATGCGAAATCCCAGGTCGTAAAGCTCGCGAGCGATTGACACGATTCGAGGCTTATCGGGGTCGCACACGCTGACCAGGAGGTTGCCGCTGGTGGGAAGCGAGAGCCCGGTGGCGATCTGGGCCTTGGCGAAGGCCTGTCCGAAAGTCGGCGCGATGGCCATCGCTTCGCCGGTGCTGCGCATTTCGGGCCCCAGAATCACGTCCACCCCCGGGAACTTGCTGAACGGGAAGACCGGGGCCTTGATCGATGTATGGGCCGGGAGCGGCGTTTTTTGCACCCCGTATTCCGCCAGAACATTTTGCAACGATTCACCCAGCATCACCCGGGTTGCGATCCGCGCCCAAGGCAGCCCCGTGGCCTTCGCCACGAATGGAAGCGTGCGCGATGCGCGAGGATTCACTTCCAGCACATACACGGTTCGATTGTGGACCGCATACTGCACGTTCATGGCCCCGCAGACTTTGAGCCGCTTGGCCAGCCGTTTGGTCGATCGGAAAATGTCCTCAATGACCACCTGGCCCAGGGAGAAGGGGGGTAGCACAGCGGTGCTGTCTCCACTATGAATCCCGGCCTCCTCGATATGCTCCATGATCCCAGCCACGATGCAGGTAGAAAGCGGCGATCCATCCTCCTTCGCAGGGGGAATGGAGGGGGATACCGCCTCGCATCGGTAGTCCGCAATCGCATCGACATCGACTTCGATGGCGTCTACCAGAAATTTATCGATGAGGATGGGGTTATCGACCTGCTTTCCTCGGCGATCGGTGGCGGCGAAGGCGGACGCAAGGAATTCGTCGAGGTCGGACTGGTTGTTGCAGACCCTCATGCCGCGCCCGCCAAGAACATAACTGGGCCGCACGAGGACAGGATAGCCGATCGACGCGGCGACCGATCGAGCCCCTGAAGCATCACGGGCAATTCCGTTGGGCGGCTGAAGCAGGCTGAGTTCCCGCAATACTTGTTGGAACTGCTCGCGATCCTCGGCCAGGTGAATCATCTCCGGCTGCGTGCCAAGGATTGGCACTCCGGCGTTCTTCAAACCCTGGGCCAGGTTCAGCGGCGTCTGTCCGCCAAATTGAACGATGACGCCCTTGATGGCGGATGGTGGTGAACTCAGCCTGCGGACGATGTTCAAAACATCTTCATGGGTAAGCGGCTCAAAGAAAAGCAAGTCGCTGGTGTCGAAGTCGGTGCTGACCGTTTCCGGATTGGAGTTGACCATCACCGATTCGAGCCCGGCCTCGCGAGCGGCGAACGAGGCGTGGCAACAACAATAATCGAATTCGATTCCCTGCCCAATCCGGTTGGGACCACCGCCTAAGATAATCACTTTCGAGCGATCGGATGTGCGTATCTCACCCTCGTCGCTCCCAGCTCGTGGAGGGTGATCACAGCCAAAAGAAGAATAGTAGTAGGGCGTTTGAGCTTCGAATTCCGCAGCGCAAGTGTCCACGAGGTTGAACTTCGGCGCCGCGGTCAGGCCGCTGACCATAGCGGCAATTTCGCTCAACGTCTGGTTTTTCGCGGCCGCAAGTTGAACATTGGAATAGCCCATCGACTTGGCTCGTCGCAGCGTGGATTCGGTAAGAGTCCCGGCCTTGAAAATAGTCGTCTCCTCCTCGATAAGCTCCGCCATCTGATCGAGAAACCATGGATCGATCCCCGTCAGTGTGCCGATTTCCTCGACCGGCCAACCCATCTTGAGAGCATACCGAATGTAGTAGGGCCGTCCCTGGCTGGGACGATGCAGTTTTTCTCGCAAAAGTTCGTTTGGAATAGGCCAATCCTTCGCAAGCTCCTCTTCCGTGTCGGGCGGTGCTTCCGCGGCGGAAGTTCCACCGATTGTCGATTGTCGATTGTCGATTG
>JBKJYI010000207.1:0-9902 GCA_046715855.1 Phycisphaerae bacterium | reverse complement strand
CCCTCAATCGCGACGGCTGCTGCCGACGCAAGCATCCACGGAACAGTTGTCGGCTGGGGAGAGCAGGTTTTTGGCGGAAACCTGTGCGACAATTTCACGGCCATTTCGGCGAGCGGCGGCCATAGCCTTGGCCTCAAGCCGGACGGATCCATTGCAGCTTGGGGCCAGAATAACAATGGCCAGTCGATTGTTCCTTCCCCGAACGCGGATTTCATTGCGGTTGCTGCAGGGGGGTACCATAGTCTGGTTCTGAAAACCAACGGTTCCATCGTAGCTTGGGGGCACAACGAATTTGGACAGTCGGATGCTCCGCTGCTGAACACAGGCTTCGTTTCCATCGCGGGTGGCAGTTATCATAGTCTGGGCCTTAAAATCGATGGTTCGATTGCCGCCTGGGGCGGCAACGATTTCGGTCAAACGGAAGTCCCATCCCCCAACACTGGCTTCGTGGAAGTCGCGACCTATGGTAGCCACAATTTGGCCCTGAAGGCTGACGGTTCCATCGTCGCATGGGGTTGGAATGATTATGGGCAGACCGACGTTCCCTCGCCTAATTCCGGCTTTGTAGCTGTTTCGGCAGGAGGGAGCTTTAGCCTGGCTCTCAGGTCCGATGGCTCAATCGTTTCGTGGGGCCGCACCGATTACGTCCCGTCGCCTAACAAAGGATTCATCGCGGTAACGGCAGGGAGCGAGCATTGGATGGCCCTGAGGGCCGATGGCTCCATTATCGCATGGGGTGGAAACGATTACGGTCAGACGATTGTTCCTGCGCCAAATACGGAGTTTGTTGCCATGGCCGTGGGTGCCTACCACAGTATGGGCCTGAAGAGCGATGGTTCCCTTGTCCAGTGGGGCGATGATTATCATGCCCAAAGGAATGTGCCCACGCCGAACGCGGAGTTCATTGCCGTGGCGGCGGGTGAAATGCACAACCTTGGACTAACCATCGAAGGGTCTGTTGTCGGCTGGGGTGATGATTACCTGGGGCAGATCAGCGTTCCGGTACCCAACGCCGATTTTGTCGCGGTCGCTGCGGGTTGGTATCATAGCCTCGGGCTCAAGAGCGACGGATCGATCGTCGGGTGGGGTAACGGCAGCGGTGGCAGCATTCCACTACCCAACAGCGATTTCGTGGCATTGGCTGCGGCAAGATTCCACAGTGTGGGTCTTAAGACCGACGGTTCTATTATCGCATGGGGCTGCTCGCCCATTCCAAGCACCAATTGGGGTCAATGCGACGTCCCACAACCCAACGCAGGCTTCATAAGCGTCGCCACGGGCTCCTTTCACAGTATAGGTCTAAAGGCCGACGGTTCCGTCGTAGCTTGGGGCTGTCGATACTTCGGCTCTGGTCAGTGCGACCCTCCAGTTCCAAACTTGGACTTTGTGGCCATCGCCGCGGGGCATGAACACAACCTCGGCCTTCAAGGTGATGGATCGATCGTTGCTTGGGGCGACAACTTTTGGGGACAACTCAATGTCCCAAATCCCAATAGCGACTTCATCGCCGTGGCTGCGGGTACGGCACACAGCGTGGGGATCAAGGCCGACGGATCGCTTGTCGCGTGGGGGAATGACATCGCGTTTCAGACGAGCGTTCCGGCTCAAAACACAGGTTTCTTTGCCGTGGCGGCGGGAGTGGCCCACACCATCGCCATCCGGCGGGTACCGGATTGCAATGCCGATGGAACACCCGATGAATGCGAAATCGAAATCGGCGCTACCGCTGACTGCAACGCCAACGCGGTACCCGACGAATGCGATCTCGGCAGCGGCACCAGCACCGATTGCGAAGACAACTCGATTCCAGACGAATGTGAGTCAGGGTCGTCTTCGCTTGGGGCGTGCTGCGATCAAAGTCCCACCGGAGTTTGCACGGACAGCGTGAGCTGCGGCGACTGCGACTGCCCGCAATGCGAGTGGACCGAAAACATGTTTTGCGAGGAAGTTCAATGCGACCGGGAATCCATCCCAACCGTGAGCGCATGGGGCCTGGGGATCTTGTCACTCCTCCTGGTAATCGGGGCTAAAATTCGTTTCCAACCCCGAAGAGTCAGCAGATCCGCCTCGACTGGCTGATCCCGCCGACAAGGGAATGTAATGCGTCCGAACATCCATGCCGCGGTTGCGATTTGTGCCATGTGCTTGCCGGCGCTTCATGCAACTTCGACCGCACTCCGGGCGGAATGCGCCGGGGTCAGGCTGCTCGCGGCCAACAATGCGCCCGGCAAAGCGTTTGGCTACGCGACGGCTGTGGGGCCGGATTACCTCGCCTTCGGGGCGCCCGGCGACGACCAGCACGGTTCGTTCGCAGGTGCCGTTTACCTTTTCACGTACCAGAACGGATCGATCGTCCCGCAGGCCAAGTTAACCGCACTTGACGCGGGCCCAACCTCCTTCTTCGGCGGCGCGATTGCGGCCTCAGGGGAGGTGCTTCTCATCGGATCGGAAAGAGACAGCGACATTGTCCCGTTCGGCGGGTCTGCGTACATCTTTCGGAGAACCGGTTCCACGTGGGCTCAGGAAGCGAAACTCACACCGCCTGACGGCGCCGCCCAGGACCGGTTCGGGAGCATGGTGGCCCTGAGCGGCGACATGGCGGCCGTCACCGCGATTGATCAGGATGCAGGCGCGAGCGGCGCCGGGGCGGTTTATGTCTTTGTGCGCAGTGGTTCGATCTGGTCCTTCTCGACGAAACTGGCCGATCCCCAGCCCGCACTCGGGGGGCGGTTTGGGAACGCCGTGGGCGTTTCCGGCGAGTGGGTGGTTGTGGGTTCCAACGTGACGAACCGAGCCCGTGTTTATCGAAAGGTGGGAGCGACCTGGCCATTGGAGACAACATTGACCGCCGTCAACGTCCCTCCTGGCGAAACCGGATTTGGTTCGGGCCTGGCGATCGACGGTGATTTTCTGGCCATTTCCGCTCTGCATATGAATGACCACCAGGGGGTCATGTTTCTGTTCAAACTCGTGGGGAGCGCGTGGACCTTTCAAGAACGCAAAGACTCTCCGGACGGAATCCCGCTGGGGCACTTTGGATGGAGCATCGGAATTTCGCAGGACCATATGGCCGTGGGTTCGGAAGTCACCCGCAAAATGTTTTTCTACCGCCGGATTGGGGACCAGTGGCGGTATGAGTCCTCCGTCAGCAGTTCAAGCTCCGTTGAGGATGGATTCGGGTCGGTCGTTGCGATTGGGCCGGCTTTTACGATCGCCGGAGCACCCGACGATCCATCCAAACCGGAGGGGGCCGGCGCGGGATATGCCTTCGCACTATCGGAGTGTCTGGCATCGATCCCGACAATCAGCAGCTACGGTATGGTAGTCTTGATTCTTGGCATGATCGCAGCGGGCTCATGGCTTGCGGGGCGGCAAGCAGGCGCCACTGTCACCGTTCATTTCGATATTGAGTCGCATCGAAGCTCCTGCACTGTAGCGCAACCCAGGGCGGGTCCTTGACTTACAGAAAACGGAGAGCTCCGGCGGCTATCAGAAAAAATGCCCTTTATCTTTTCAATCCCCCTTGACTGATCAGGGGTTCGGCTCCAAAATCCGCTCTTTACAAGCGAAGGAGGTTTTACCCATGGGTTTGCATAGAAGTCACCGCCGCGCAATGGAACGCGACGACGCCATCGAAACCAAAGCGAAAAACATCGTTCACAAGGCCAAGGAACGCAGCCGCCGCGACTCGCGCATGGTCGAAACCATCAGGGGCTCGCGGCTGCCCTACGCCCCCGCGGTCATGAGCTGGATCAGCCGCAAGCTGGACAAGCCGGCGACCAAGATCACCTCGGAGGACGTCAAAGCCCTCCTCAACTGACGCAGCAAGTGGAAGCGCCCGGCTACGGTCGGGTGGTAGTGAGTTGGACAGTTACGGCCGGTTCGCGATGATTGGCGGATCGGCCGTTGATGTTTATCGGTACTTCTTTCGCACCCCGAGCCCGTAGAATATCTCATGGCATTCTTTCCGCTGCATGCCTTCAGACCGCTCCAAGTCGAAAGGTCAATTCGATGTCAAACCGAATCGCAATCCTAATAGCGTCATTCGCTCTGTCGGCGACGAGCCTCCAAGCCGATTACCCCCTACCGGTCGAGCAGGGGGACAAGTGGGGATACGTGGATCACGGCGGCAAGCTGGTCATCAACCCGCAGTTCGAGGATGCCAAAGTCTTCAGCGACGACCTGGCCGGCGTGAAGGTCGGGGGCAAATGGGGGTTCATCAACGCTTCCGGGAAGGTGGTGATCACCCCGCAGTTCGACGACGCATGGGATTTTCATGACGGGATGGCGATTGTCATGAGCCGCGAGGGATTGCTGAGCAAGAAGCGCGGTTTCATCGACAAGGAAGGCAGGCTGGCAGTCCCCTATCAATTCTCCGACGCGGCCGACTTCGCCAACGGGCTCGCACCGGTCGAAAAAGACGGCAAATGGAGTTACATCAACAAGACCGGCGTGATCGTCATCCCTCCGCAGTTCGACTCCGCCGAAAACTTCTCTGATGGTCTGGCCCGCGTCAAAGCCGGAGGCGACTGGGGCGGCAAATACGGGTTTATCGACACGGCCGGCAAGTTTGTGATCAACCCGCAGTTCGAGGATGCCGGCCCGTTCAATGACGGCTTGGCGCCGGTCGAAAAAAATGACCAATGGGGTTACATCAATCGCGCCGCCGAAATGGTGATTCCCACGCAGTTCGACGCCGCCCAACAATTCTCCAACGGCATGGCCGGGGTCCGCGTGGGCGGCGCGCTGGGCGGCAAGTACGGTTTCATCGACAAGTCGGGGCAGATGAAGATCAACCCGCAGTTCGCCGACGTGCGCCCGTTTTTCGAAAACCTCGCGGCCGCCAAGTTCGAAGGTCGCTGGGGTTACATCGACAAGTCCGGCAAGTTCGTCATCAACGCCCAATTCGATGAAGCAGGCGGTTTCAATGACGGCGTCGCCCGCATAAAAATCGCCGGCAAGCATGGGTGGGTCGACCCCACCGGCAAATTCATCTGGCAACCATCAAAGTAAAATTTACCGCGGAGACGCAGAGATCGCAGAGTTGTGAAATAACCTGTTTTCTCCTTTACGTTCTCCGCGCCGCTGCGGTGCATGATTGGTTTGGTACATTCTGCAGTTGAAGAAACTGGGTCGTATCAGTATCTTTCCCAATTCGTTTGACCGTTTGAGGGTCTTCCGCAGGCGAAAGCGAAGTCCTTAGTTTAATCAGGCCAAAGGAGTTTCCCATGCGTACTCGAATCGTTTTTGCTTCGATTGCTTCGATCCTGTTTGCCAACACCCTGGCCTTCGCGGCCGCTACGACGTTTGATTTCAAGGACCCCAAGGGCGTCAACACGATTGCTTTCATTCTCGACTCCACGCTCGAACCGATCGTCGGCGTGGCTTCGGGGATCAGCGGCACGGTCTCTTTCGACCCCGCAAATCCCAAGGGGACCACCGGCAAGCTCATCGTGCAGGCCAAGTCGCTGCGCACCGAGAACAAGGGCATGAACGAACACATGCACGGCGACGAATGGCTCGACGCCGCCAAGCATCCCACGATCGAATTCAGCATCAAGAAAGTGACCGACGCCAAGACCGGCGAAAAAGACACCCACGAGCTCACCGTGGTAGGCGACCTGACCATCAAGGGCATCACAAAGGAAGTGACCGCTCCAGTCAAAATCACCTACTTGCCGGGCAAGCTCTCTGAGCGAACCAGCAAAATGAAAGGCGATCTGCTTGTCGTCCGCTCCAACTTCGTCATCAAGCGCAGCGACTTTAACATCCAGCCCGAGAAGGATGGCAAAGTCGTCGCCAACGATATCGAAGTTCGCGTCTCCATCGCCGGCGGTGCTGCGGCCAAGTGAAATAGTCATGGATCGATCCCATGACTGGTTGGTACAGGCCGCGATTTTCTATGCCGGTAAGATTGTTGAATTCTGCCGTGTTCGTGTGGCCCCGCCGTGAAGAGGTGCTGGCGGCCGCCCGCTCCTGGGCCGCCGGACTTTTGCAATGCGACGTCGGAGTTCAGGGCATCTATTGCATTGGCTCATGCGGTCGCGGCGACTATGGCGTGGGCAGCGACCTCGACGTGTTAGTGCTGATCAATGATGCGGAAATGTCCCTTGTGGATCGGCATCGTCACTATGAACCGACCAATATTCCAGTACCGGCGGAAGCACTCGTTTACACCCTTTCGGAATGGCGACGACTCATCTCGTCCCGCCCCGCCTTATTCGCGCGACTCGATCGCGAGAAAATAGTCTTGTATGAACGAGACGATTTTCGCGCTTTTTGATTGCACAGGTTCGATTTAATTTTAATCTCCCCATTTCAATCCACGTTGTTATCGAACGGGTGCTCATTCGGACCCGGTCGCCAACCACGTCGCTATGGAATTCTCACCCCTTTTTTGCCTATGATAGATGAGGAGCTACCGGCAACCTGGGTAATATTATGCCGGCGATCGTCTCTCTGAGGTGCATCATGGCCCCCGTCGGCAGACCGCTCGATAATCCCGTCAACTGGTCCTTTACCCTGGGCCGCATCTGGGGCATCAGCGTCCGCGTCCACGTCGCCTTCATCATCTGCGCCGTCATCCTCATCTGGATGGAAATCCCCCGCCGCGACGAAGTCCGCGAAGTCTCCGCCTGGACTGTCCTCTCCGGCGCCGTGGGCACCTACGCACTCCTTTTCGCCGTCGTCCTGCTCCACGAGTTCGGCCACTGCTTCGGCGCACGCAAAGTGGGTGGCCACGCCGAAGAAATCCTAATCTGGCCACTCGGCGGCCTGGCCAACGTCCAGCCGCCCCACGACCCGCGTTCGCACATGGTCACCACACTCGCCGGCCCGATGGTCAACGTCGCCATCTGCGGCCTATGCTCGGCGATCCTCGCCGTCTGGTGCGGCACGCTGGGAGCAATTCCCTGGAACCCGCTCCACCCCATGCAGCCCATCGACCCGCTGCTCTATGTCACCACCGGTCAGCAATGGATCATCCGTCTTTTCGGCGTGAGCTACTTCCTGCTGCTCATCAACCTCCTGCCGATTTTCCCCTTTGACGGCGGCCGCGTGCTCCAGGCCATCCTCTGGGCCCGCAAGGATTACCTCTCGGCCACCGAAATCGCCACCGGCATCGGCATGATCGGCGCGGTTTTGGTCGGCCTCTTCGCCCTCTTCATCGATCAAAGCTGGCTGCTCATGATGGTCGCCCTCTTCGGCTACATGAATTGCTATCAGACCCGCCGCATGATCCGCGAGCGCAGCCTGTTCGGCGGCATGGACTATGGTCCGGACTTCGCCGGCGGCGATGACTACGCCGACAGCCATTCGCGCGATGACGCCGATCGTCCACGCACCAGCCTGCTCGCCCGACGCCGCGCCCGCAAAGCGCTCCGAGTGGCCGAGCAGGAACGCGCCGCCCGCCAGCGCCATCAGGAGGCAGTGGACGAAGTCCTCCGCAAAGTGGCCCGCTCGGGCATGGGGTCGCTCACCCCCTCCGAGCGCCGCACCCTCGAAGAAGAAACCCGTCGCATCCGCGATTAGTCATCTGCTTGCCCTCCAGATCCCCGCTGTAGTTCTTCGCCCAACCCGCTGAAAAACTCGATTTCTGATCGACTAGTCCGGTCTTTTCTTGTTTGTGCGGCCCACTTTTGGTAGTATGCCAATGATTGGGGTGTCTCCGACCAACCACGAAACGTCGCATTCAAGAATCAAAATCGCCGGTGGTGGAATGCCGCCAAGTTTGGCCGTTATTTGGTCAGACGAAGACAGGGAAAGGAACCGCATGAACAGCCAGCGATGCCGAGTCCGCCACCCCCTTCCCACGAAACTCGCCTGCCTGCTTTTGACGGTTAGCGCGGGTAACATTGTTGCTGCACCGTTTCCTCCAAAAATCACTGCCGACACTTCGATCATTCAGCCCTTGATTTTCACCGAAAGCTCCGATCGGAACGTCTCTCGATTAATGATCGCTCCCAACGCATTCCAAGATCTGAAAACGGGCCAGCCCAATCGCTTCATTGCCATCCCACGAGCAGATGGCGATGACTTGCGGCTGGAACTTCGCCGCTTCACGGTCACCTTGCCTGGCACTCAATTCATTTCGGCAGGCGCAAGCGGCCCCAGCGATATGCCCGCTCCGGATGTCGTCGCTTTTCGCGGCCAGATCGCCGGCCAGCCCGGCTCCCATGCCTTCCTCTCGATTTCTTCTGGCGGAATGGTCAATGGTTACATCAGCCGGTCTGGCGGTGAGCGCTTCTTCCTCGCGACCCAGAATTCGAATGTAGCCGGCGGGGGCGACGTGATCCTCTCGCGTGAATCCGCCTCTCCGGGCCTGTTCGAAGACACTGTGACCTGCGGCGTCACCGACGCCCACGATCTACGCACCTTCTCACCTGCCGTAGTGGCTCGCGGCGGCAACGCCGGTCTTTCGCCGCGCGTCCTCTACGTCGCCATCGACACCGACCAGAAGTTCTATCAACTGTTCAACGACGAAACCACCGCACAGGCTTACATCGTCCAGGTCATCGCCGCCGTAAGCGATATCTACATTCGCGATTTCGACGCGAAACTGGTCCTCACCTTCTCGCGCATCTGGCCCTCCGGCGGCGAGCCCTTCGGTGCCCACGACCTCAACGGCTTCGCGGACTACTGGTTCTCCAACGAGGACCCCACGCCCTACCATTTGATCCATCTCATGAGCGGCCGCCGCGACACCTCTTACGGGGGCGTCGCCTACGTCGCCGGCTCGTGCAGCGGTTCAGCGTTCGGAATCAGCGCCTTCCTGCTGGGAAGCTTCCCCACGCCGATCGGAGCGCCGAATCTCAACACGTGGGATGTGGTCGTCATCGCCCACGAAATGGGCCACAACATGGGCACCTACCACACCCATGACGGCTACACCCCGCCCATTGACCAGTGCGCCAGCGGCCTGTGGGCTCGCGGCGAAATCATGAGCTATTGCCACACCCTCGCCGGCGGCTTGCTGAACACCGAACTTCGTTTTACTTCGCGCGTGCAACGGGTTGTCCGCGATGATCTGGAGTTGAACAATTGCCAGTTTTACGACTGCAATGACAACGGCGTAAGCGACGCCACCGATGTTGTCGAAGCAACCAGCGCGGACGCGAATTCCAACCAGATTCCCGATGAATGCGAAGATTGCAATGCCAACGGTACGCTCGACCCCACCGACATCGCCCTGGGCGTGCCCGACGTGAACGCCAATGGCGTGCCCGATGCGTGTGAAGCGGATTGCAACGCCAATGGCCGTCCGGACTCCTACGACATCTCCAGCTTCGGCGCCGCCGACGTCAACCTGAATCTGGTGCCCGACACATGCGAGCCCGATTGCGATGGCGACTCCACGGCGGATTTTGTCGAAATCGGAAATTCCGCCGGCACCCTCGACTTGGACCGCAACGGCGAACTCGACTCCTGCCAGGATTGCAACAGCAACGCGGTGAGTGACTGGATCGACCTGCTGCGCCCGGGAAATATCTCCGTGGCCGACCTCTCCGACTTCGTTCGCGAGTTCCACGCGACCAGCGGCGCTGCGGTGGGAACGCTGGCCCAGGGAGGCCTTTTGGATCCTTATGATGTGACCTTTGGTCCGGATCGCCTTCTTTACGTTGCCGATTTCGGCAACAACCGGGTGGTGCGCATCAATCCCGAAACCGGCGTGCAGTCGGTTTTTGGCGCCACGGCCGGAGGCACCCTGGCCGGACCCAGCGGACTCATCTTCGGCCCCAATGGAAATCTGTTTGTCAGCAGTCTGAGCAACCATCGAGTCGTCGAGTTCCACGGCGAAAGCGGCACGTTCGTGCGCAATTTCGTCATCTCCGGCGCGGGCGGGCTTTCGAGTCCGTACGGGTTGGCGTTTTTGCCCAACGGCAATTTGCTCGTGGCCGGCGGCA
>JBKJYI010000206.1:0-4631 GCA_046715855.1 Phycisphaerae bacterium | reverse complement strand
CGCCAGCCCCGCCTCCTCCATCAAGAACACCAGCGAGAGGTTCAGAAACAGGTTGAACGCCACCATGCTGACTGCAATCTTCGCCGGCTTGCGGCTGTCATGCAGCGCGTAATACGTCCGCACCAACACATGCTGAAAGAAATAAGCGGGTATTCCCAAGCTATAAAATCGCAGCGCCGCGGCCACGCGCTGCGTGCTGTTGGCATCGAACTTGCCGCCATGCTCGTAAAGGGTAGCGATCATCGGCGTGGCGATGAAAATGAGCCCGATCGCCGACGGCAGTGCAATGAACTGTCCTGCCCGCACGCCGCGCTCGAAGACATCGGCCATCCCGGCACGATCACCCTCCGCGGCCTTGCGCGAAAGAACCGGAAATAACGCCGTCGCCAGCGAAATCCCAAATACGCCCAGCGGAAGCTGGTACAGAAACTGCGCATATCCGAGCACCGCCGCCCCGATGCGCTCGCCTTTCTCGTCGATCACGAAGATGTACGCGATGAGACTGTCGAATAGCGTGTTGATCTGCACCGCCGACAGGCCGAGCGCCATCGGCGCCATCAGCGAAATAATCGCGCGTAGCTGCGGATCGCGCCAGGCCCGGCCCCACACGGGAAAAAAACCGACCCTGTGCAGCGACCAGCCGGTGGCCGCAACCTGGACCACGCCGGCCGCCAACACGCTCCAGCAGTTCCAATCCATCAGCACCGCCGCGTTCAGCCCTGCTGCTCCGCCGATAGCCAAGGTAAGAATTGAGGCGATATTCAGAATGGTCGGCGCCGCCGCAGGCACCGCGAAATGCCCGCGCACATTGAGCACTCCGCTGGCCGCCGCCGCGATGCAGATGAGCACCATGTACGGCATCATCATGGCCGTCAGGCGCAGGGCCGGGTCATCGTCGATGAGCCGCCACACCCCGATTCCCAACTCAACGATCGCCAGAAGTATTGACAGTGTGATGAACAACGCGGTCAGCGTGCTGCCGACCAACCGGCGCGACTCATACTCGCCGCGCTCGGTCAAGGTGCGGGTAAGGACGGGCACCATGGCCGAAGAAAGCGCCCCCTCGCCGAACAATCGCCGGGCGAGGTTTGGGGCTTGAAATGCAATGCGGAATGCGGAAAGGAGTTCGCTGGTGCCGAAGTAGTAGCTCAGCAGCGTTCCGCGAACCAGGCCCAGCAGGCGGGAGACCAGCGTGAGCCCGGCCATCAGCGAAGCCGCGCCCATAAACCGCCCTGAACCAGCACTCATCGGGCGCAGAGTATGGGCGGCATTGGCTACTTACAAGCAGACTTGAGGTTGCGCCGAGCCGATCTATAATTCGCCCGGGATTGGTCCCGCTACTTCGGAGATTTGCGATGGCACACATTGTTGCTGACCCGTGCGTGAAATGTAAGTACACCGACTGCGTGGCCGTCTGCCCGGTCGACTGCTTCCACGAAGGCGTCAATTTTCTGGTCATCGACCCGGAAGTTTGCATCGATTGCGGTCTCTGCCCGCCGGAATGTCCCACCACCGCCATCTTCGCCGAGGAGGACCTGCCCGAAAAATGGAGCGCCTACATCGAGATCAACGCTCGTTATTCGCCGCAGTGGCCGGTGATCGATTCGCAGAAAGAGCCCCTGCCCGGGGCGACCGAAGCCGCCAAGGAAGAAAACAAGCTTGCTCAGATCGATCCGAATCCGGGCGGCTAATGGTTATTGCTGTCGCGAGCCGCGAACTTCAGTTCGCGCGGACTCACAGATTTCTTTGGCTCGCCCCTCTTTTCCGACTTTTAGCCATCATGTGGCACGGAAGTTCCCGTCCGTGCCGCTTTCTTATCAAGACGTAGAGGTGACGTATGTCGAGCGGCGAATTTCCACGGCGATTTGTGCAGGCGGGCGATCGGCTGGAGACGTGGGCTGAAATCAAGCCTTATTTCGATCAATTGCGCGATCGGCCGATTGAAACGGCCCAGCAGTTGGAGCGATGGCTGTTCGACTATAGCGAACTCTGCGCCGCTGTGGGCGAGGTCGGCACCGACCGGCACGTGAAGATGACCTGCCAGACCGACGACCCGGCGCGAAAGGCCGCATTCGTCGACTTCATCGAAAACATCGACCCGCCGTTCAAGGTCCGCTGCCACGAGCTTAATCAGAAGTATGCCGCATCACCGGCCGCAAGGCAGTTACCGCGCGAACGCTACTTCGTCCTCGACCGCGCCATCCGCGCCGGCGTCGAAATTTTCCGCGAGCAAAACGTCCCCCTGCAGACCGAGGAGGCCAAGCTCGAGCAGCAATACCAGGAGGTCAGCGGCGCGCAGACCGTCTTCTTCGACGGCAAGGAGCGAACCCTGCAGCAACTCGCACCCTACGCGGAACGAACCGACCGCAGTATTCGCCAGGCCGCGTGGGAAACCGAGGCCAACCGGCGTCTACAAGACAAAGATCGGCTCGATGAAATTTTCGATCAGCTCATCGTCCTGCGCGAAAAAATCGCCCGCAACGCCGACTGCGCCGACTTCCGCGAATACGCCTTCAAGGCCAAGCAGCGTTTCGATTACACGCCGCAGCATTGCCTCGCCTTTCACGATGCCATTGAATGCGCCGCGGTCCCCGCGATGCGTGACCTGCAACGCAAGCGAAAAGACGCGCTGGGCCTCGATACGCTGCGGCCCTGGGACAACTCCGTAGATGTGAAAGGCCGGCCGCCCCTTAAGCCTTTCGACACGGTGGAACAGCTTTGCGAAAAAGGCTCGCGCGTTTTTCGGCGCGTCGATCCCGAACTCGGCGACGCCTTCGACGCCATGCGGCTAAAAGGCTACCTCGACCTCGAAAGCCGCAAGGGCAAAGCCCCCGGCGGCTATCAGGCCACCTACGACGAGGGCCGCCATGCGTTCATCTTCATGAACGCGGTAGGCGTCCAACGCGATGTGCGCACGTTGATTCACGAGGGAGGCCATGCCTTCCACGCCGATGCCGCCCGCACCGATCCGATCCTCGCCTACCGCAGCAGCCCCATTGAGTTCGCGGAAGTCGCATCCATGGGCATGGAAATGCTCGCCCTTGATTTTCAAGGCGAATTTTACGATCCCGACGAACTCAACCGGGCCAAGCGCGCCCAACTGGAAGGAATTGTTTCCTTATTCCCGTGGGTCGCGACCATCGACGCCTTCCAGCATTGGCTCTACACCCACCCGCAGCACACTCACGACCAACGCAAGCACCAGTGGCTTGAACTGCACGACCGCTTCGGCGGCATTTCGGACCACAGCGGTTTCGAAGACGCGTTGGCGTGGAGCTGGCAGCGGCAACTGCACCTCTACGAGGTGCCGTTCTATTACGTCGAATACGGCATCGCCAAGCTCGGCGCTCTCCAGGTCTGGGCCAACGCCATGCGCGACCGGGCCACGGCCACCCGCAAATACCGCCAGGCACTGGCGCTTGGCGGGACCCGCACGCTGCCCGAACTATTCGAGACGGCCGGGGCGAAGTTTGATTTTTCCTATGAAACCCTGGCTCCGCTGATGGACCTCGTGCAACGCGAGCTTTCCAAGCTGCCGGCATGATTTCTTATTTCAGTTGACCGATCAGATCGCGGACGCAGCCCAGGCCGCGCCCCTCAAGGTAACGCTCCAGCCCTTCGCAGATGCTAATCGGCGCGCGCGGGTCAACAAACAGTGCCGTGCCCACGGCGATCGCGGTCGCCCCGGCGAGAAAAAACTCCACCGCGTCGCGCCAGTCGCAAATTCCTCCCATGCCGATGATGGGAATTTTCGCTTCGCGGGCGACCTGCGTGTAGACCTTGTTCACCATGTAGAGCGCAACGGGCTTGATGGCCGGGCCGGAGAGGCCGCCGGTGCGGTTCGCCAGCATCGGCATCCAGGTGTTGATGTTGATAGCCATGCCGTAGAGCGTGTTGATGATCGACAGCCCGTCCGCCCCTGCGGCGATGGCTGCTCGTGCATTCACCGTGATGTCCGCCGTGTTGGGGGAAAGCTTTACAAAAAGCTTCGCCCGCCGTACTTCCTTTCGCACCGCGCTGACCAGCATATGCAGTCGATCGGGCGTCGCGCCAAACTCCAGACCGTCGGCCACATTGGGGCACGACACGTTCAACTCCAATCCCGCGATGCATTCAATCGGATCGAGCCTGCTGCACACGGCTAGATAATCTTCAATCGAATGTCCCACGACATTGACGATTGCAGGCACGTTTGCCTGCGCAAGAAACGGAACTTTCTCGGCGACGAAACCCTCCAAGCCGACATTCGCCAGGCCAATCGCATTAAGCATGCCGCCGCGCGTCTCCACAATCCGCTCCGGCGGATTCCCCTTGCGCGGCTCCGGCGAAACGGCCTTGGTCACAAACGCCCCCAGCCGATTCAGCTCGATGATTTCGGCGTGTTCGGGCCCGTACCCGCTGGTGCCCGACGCAGTCATGACCGGATTGCGAAGTCGTAAACCCGCAAGGTCAATCGAAAGGTCTACGGCCGTTTTTTGAGTCGCGGGAGTCATGCGTTTCAGGATCGTTTCTACGCCGATCGAAGTCAATCGCCAAAAGTTGTCTCATCGCTAAAATGTGTTTGATATGAGCAAGAAAAAGGTTCGACAGAAGCGCATCAAAGATGAAGAGAAGGCCAAATACGACTCCCA
>JBKJYI010000205.1:0-4904 GCA_046715855.1 Phycisphaerae bacterium | reverse complement strand
TACAGCGTCGATCTCGCCAAGGGCGACGTCCAGGATTTGACGCCGTTTGAAAAAGTCGCGGCCCAGGTTCAGGAAGTCAGCCATAAGGTCCCCGACGAAATCGTCGTTGCCCTCAACAATCGCAACGCGCAGTACCACGATCTTCACCGCGTGAACATCCGCACCGGCCAGATGGATTTGCTGGCCGAGAACAATGAGTACGCCGGCTACGTCACCGACGACGACTACAAGGTCCGTTTCGCGATGAAGATGACCCCCGACGGCGGCAGCGAAATCTTCAAGCCGACAGCTCAGGGCAATTGGGAAACTTTCATGAAGATCGGCATGGAAGATTCCATGACCACCAGTCCTCTGGGCCTCGACAAGAGCGGTGCATCGCTCTTTATGCTTGACAGTCGTGGCCGCAACACGGCCGCACTCGCCGCCCTCAACATCGCCGACGGCAAGTCGAAAATTCTGGGCGAAAACAAGCAAGCCGACGTGAGCGGTGCGCTGAGCCATCCCACCGAAAGCCATATCCAGGCGTACTCTGCGAACTTTGATCGCGTGAAGTGGACCGTGCTCGATCCGGCAATCGAAGGCGACTTCAAGTACCTGGCCACGGTGGCCGAAGGCGACTTCAATGTGGGCAGTCGCACCCTCGATGACACCAAGTGGGTCGTGTCGTACATGATGGATAACGGTCCGGTGCGCTTCTACGTCTACGATCGGCCCGCCAAGAAGGCGACGTTCCTGTTTACCAACAACGAGCGCCTTGCCGACGTGCAGCTCGCCAAGATGAACCCCGTGATCATCAAGTCGCGCGATGGCATGAATCTGGTCAGTTATCTGACGCTGCCGGCCAACGAAGGCAGCGCCCGCAAGCAGCGGCCAGAGAAGCCGCTTCCATTGGTGCTTTTCGTGCACGGCGGTCCGTGGGCTCGCGACTCCTGGGGTTTGAATGGCTCACACCAATGGCTGGCGAATCGCGGTTATGCTGTCCTCAGCGTCAACTACCGCGGCTCGACCGGCTTCGGCAAAGGTTTCATCAACGCCTCCAACATGGAATGGGCGGGCAAGATGCATGATGACCTGATCGACGCCGTGAACTGGGCGGTCGAGGAGAAGATCGCCGACAAGAACAAGGTCGCCATCATGGGCGGCAGCTACGGGGGCTACGCCACGCTGGTGGGTTTGACCTTCACGCCCGACGTCTTCGCCTGCGGAGTGGACATTGTCGGACCCTCGAACCTGGTGACGTTGCTCAATACCATCCCGCCGTACTGGGCGCCGATGATCGAGACCTTCACCAAGCGCGTCGGCGATCATCGTACCGACGAAGGTAAGTCGCTCCTGAATCAGCGCTCGCCGCTCAATTTCGTGGATCGAATCAAGAAGCCGCTGCTCATCGGACAGGGCGCCAACGATCCCCGCGTCAAGCAGTCCGAATCCGACCAGATCGTAAAGGCGATGAAGGACAAGAACATTCCAGTGACTTATGTTCTGTTCCCCGACGAAGGTCACGGCTTTGCCCGCCCGGAAAACCGCATGTCGTTCAATGCGGTGGCCGAGGCGTTTCTTGCTCAGCACTTGGGCGGACGCTTTGAGCCTGTCGGCGACGACTTCAAAGGCGCAAGCATCTCAGTGCCCACGGGCGCCGATCAGGTTCCCGGCTTAAGCACCGCGCTGCCGGCTACGCACTAAGTGGGAGGGCGAGGCTCCCGCCGAGCCGTACCCAAACTGACCCGCGACCGTAAGTGAGCGGACGGTTTTATGCATGTGTGGCCGTGAAATGAGAGTAGTAGGTCGGGTCATCGACCCGACGTTTTCGAATTGCAGCCGGGCCGGAGTCTAACTCCGACCCGGTTGTTTTTTGGTACCGCTGGTGACATCCACGCGGTGGTGGTATCCTCCGTCTGCGGTCAAATTGAATGGTGCGGGCGACCCCGCGCCGATGTTTCAAAAACAATCACCAATCCAGGAGAGTTTCCAATGGCGGGACTCGGCGCAAAGCTTACGGGCGAACTTCTCGGCACTTTCGCACTGACGTTCATCGGCGCGGGAGCTATCGTGACGACGAATTACACCGGCGGCCACCCCGGTCTGGTCGGAATTGCTCTGGCACATGGCGTCGTCCTGGCCATCGTGGTTTCGGCCACCATGAACATCAGCGGGGGCCACATCAACCCCGCCGTCACGCTGGCCATGGTGGCGACGGGGCGAATCAAAATCGTTCCGGCGATCGCCTACATCATCGCCCAATGTGCCGGTGCAATCATCGCTGGCTTTCTTCTCGCATACATCTTCAACTCGATCAGTGCAGGCGCTGCCTCCATCAGCGGATCGGAAGCCATTGTCAAATCCATGCTCGGTACTCCGAACTTCAACCCGCAATTGATGACGTTCGGATCAGCCATCCTTGTGGAGGCAGTCCTTACGTTCCTTCTGGCGTTTGCGATTTTTGGAACTGCTGTCGATGACCGAGCGCCGCATATCGGCGGTTGGGGAATCGGGCTGATGGTCGGCGCGGACATCCTCATGGGCGGTCCGCTCACCGGTGCGGCCATGAACCCTGCGCGCACGATCGGCACGTTGATCGGCGGCGGGTCAGTTACTTCGGGGCTCTGGTCGCAGCATGCAGTGTACTGGATTGGACCCGTGCTTGGCGCGATTTTGGGGGCGCTGGCCTACGACATTTTCATCTTGAAACCACGGCGCGAGGAGATTGGTTAGCGTCTGCCTGCAAGCGGGATGGTCCAGTTGGAGATTCGTTGCGGGTCGCCGACCCGATGACACGGTGATTTCGACTGCGTTAGTCCGGCCCTTGATTAAGCGAGTTCCTTCTCCACGCGGCTTTTGCAGTCGCTATCACTTCGCGGAGAGGAACCGAATACTTGAGGGCTGCCGCGCGACAGTCTTCATACTCGGGAGTCGCTTTTTGGCTCCCATCGAATTCGACTACTTTCATTCGGATCAAGCCGAAGCACGTGTCTACATTTTCAATCCGGCGCGGCAAACCTTTACGTTCCACGAGCCGGCGCCGGACACCCAAGGTGGGCGTTTCGCGAAAAATGATTGTCTCCATCGCTTCGGCGTCCGCCTGATGACAGAGCACGCTGAGCATCACGCCGCTTCGCTGCTTCTTCATCTGGATCGGCTGTACCCACGCATCCAGTGCACCGGTGGCCAGCAATCGTTCGCCGCAGTAAGCAACTACCTGGGCGGTCGCGTCATCAATGTTCGTTTCAAGCAGGACGAGATGTTCCACCTCGCCGCGAATGCTGGTATCGGCTTCGCCAATCATGACGCGGAGCAAATTGGGTTGGGTCTTGCCCTCCCGGGTTCCAGCGCCGTATCCCACGCCGGTCACCGTCATTGCCGGCATGGGACCAAACTCGGTGACGATTGTGGTGAGTATGGCCGCCCCGGTCGGGGTGATCAGTTCACCGATCTCCTGGCAGGCGGCAATGGGCACTCCGCGAAGCAACTCGGCCGTCGCCGGCGCCGGGACCGGCATAAGACCATGCTCGCATAGAACCGTCCCGCTACCCGCGGGAATCGGCGAGCACACCACCTTCTCTACCTTCAGCATTTCGAGCGCGATGCACGCACCGACCACGTCGATAATCGCGTCAACGGCTCCCACTTCGTGAAAGTGCACTTTCTCGATCGTGGTCCCATGAACTTTCGCTTCTGCCTCTGCGAGCCGCGTAAAGATTTGGATCGAACGGTCTCGAACCTGGGATGCGATATTGGCTGCGTTGATGATCTCCACAACATGTTTCAGGTGTCGGTGCGGCTGAGGAGCCTCCTGCATCGTGACTAAAAAATAAGTGGCCGCAAAACCCTGTTTTTTTATTTTTTTCGCGGATATGCAACACCCCGGCAGCCCCAGGCCGCCAATGGCTTCCGACAATCCGTCGAAGTTCACACCGGCGTCGAGCAGGGCGGCGACGATCATGTCTCCCGCCGCGCCGCTGAAACAGTCGAAATAGGCGATTCTCATGGCTCTGCACTGAATACTTGCGGTGCTGACGAGCGTCAACGTTTTCGTTCGAAACCAAACGCTTAAGAAATGTTTCGAACACGTTGCAATTGCCCAAAATAACTCGCAATGATTTCAACAACCGGATGTGCAAAATATCGGACTCGTTGGCTGTGGGTGTTAAAATGGATAAGGGCCAGAAAAAAACTATGCTCATGAGCAAACTTTGCACTGGACGACAATGAGTTTTCGGTTAGCGTATTGGGCGGTGCGAGTTCGTCCCGGCGCGGGGCGATGCGTCGCCAAAGTATCGTTCCTTTACGGAGAGTAGAAATGGGTCAATGGATTTGGATTCTTCTGATTGCTGGTCTTGCTATTTTCCTCGTGCCGGGTCTGTTCGGCACCGCCTGAGACGCATAGCAGCAACGATTTTTGATGCGGCACGCGTGGGGCGCTTCGTCCCATTTGCGTGCCGTGTCATTTTGAGCGATTTTCAATTCAAACATGAGATTTGAGAAAGCAAAAATCGAGGAAGTCATGACCGATCCACTTCGTCGTAAAATGCTGAAAAGCTTGCCGCTCGTCGCCGGAGCGGGGCTGGCATCGATGAATTCTCAGGCCCAGGTCCAAGCGGCCCAACCGAGCGACAAAGCGTCTGCCTCATCCCAAAGAAAGGTCATCCCGGGTGGCTCACCGAATCTTTCTCGAGCCGTGAGCTTTGATCGCATCCTGTTCGTGTCGGGCGTCCTGGGCGTCGATTCGCAGACTCGCAAGTTGGTCTCCCCGGAATTCGAGGGCCAGTGCCGTCAGGTGCTCAACAACCTCAAGGCCTCCGTCGAAGCAGGCGGTGCGACCCTTGGTCAAGTCCTCAAATGCACCTGCTTTCTTACGGAAGCAGCCGACTTCGAAGGCATGAACAAAATCTACCGCGAGTTTTTTC
>JBKJYI010000204.1:0-3597 GCA_046715855.1 Phycisphaerae bacterium | reverse complement strand
GGATGACACAAACCCGATGGGCTACGAAACGACCGGAACCCCGGCCGACCCGGAGCCGCTGCGCCGACTCCCTTCAACTCGAATAAGCCGAATTAATGCCCAAAGAACACGCTTGTTTTGGGACTAGCCTCCCCCCTTGCTAAGGGGGGGATTCAGGGGGGTCTTTTTCCGTCACGCTGAGGGCGACCAAATCGGGAGCCCGAAGGTCGGATTTGCCTGTGCGCTTCGTTGTGCTTTAACGCTTGAGCTTACTGCCTTAAATCCGTGTTTATCTGTGGCCCGTTTCTATTCCTTCCTCTGCCTGTCAACTGCTACAATTCTCTCTATGCGTCAAACAATTCCAATTGTCCCGCGTCTCATCATTCGACGCCCCGCTCGTCTTTTATTTCTTGCCTGCGCCTTCATCACCACGACAACCATCCGCCCCGAAATCGCAAATTCACAATCCCCCCAAGGCAACATGATCGGCTGGGGATCCGACATCGTCGGCGTCGACCCCTCTCCCGACTTCATCGCCATCGCCGCAGGCAACGAGCACAGTCTCGGCATCAAGGCCGACGGCTCCATCATCCAATGGGGACAATCGGTCGGTGACGTCCCCGCCCCCAACGCCGACTTCATCACCATCGCCGCCAGTTGGGCTCACAGCTTGGCATTACGAGGCAACGGGGCCATAGCGGCATGGGGATGGAATACGAACGGCCAGACCAACGTCCCCGCACCCAACGCCAATTACTATGCCATTGCCGCTGGAAAGTATCACAGCCTCGGCCTAAAAACCGATGGATCCATCGTCGCATGGGGATGCCAAATTCCCACCGACAACGTCGGTCAATGCAATGTCCCCTTACCCAATACCGGTTTCATCGCCGTCGCCGCCGGCTATCAGCACAGTCTCGGCCTCAAGTCCAACGGAACAATCGTGACATGGGGACGCAACGACATGGGCCAGACCACCGCCCCCCTGCCCAACAGCGGTTTCATCGCGGTCGCCGCGGCCGGTGATCACAGCCTGGGCCTCAAATCCGACGGATCAATCGTCGCCTGGGGAACAGGCGGGGCGGGTTCAACAGGTCACCCCCACTATGGACAATCAATTGTCCCACCACCCAACACCAACTTCATTGCCATCGCGGCCGGCGTTTACCATAGTCTCGGCCTCAAGAGTGACGGCTCAATCATCGCCTGGGGCCGAAATGACTTCGGCCAAACAGACATCCCCTCCCCCAACACAGGCTTCATCACAATCGCGGCCGGCGGCAACCAAAGCATGGCCATCCGCCGCATCCCCGGCGACGCCAACGCCGACGGGCACGTAGACTTATCCGACTTCGCGGCCTTTGACGAAGCCATCCTCGGCCCAGGGGTCGAGCCCACTCTCCCCGGCTGGTCCTTCTACGACTCCGACCTCGACAACGACATCGACCTCCGCGACCTCGCCGCCTTCCTCAACGCCTTCAACGGCGATTAGTCGCTTCGGACGGGAAAGGGAAAGAATGTGCCACCCAGCCCGATTTAATACGCGGGGGGAACTATTTTTGATCGGGCGAGCGCTGATCGAAAGTCAACGATGCCCACAGGCTTCGCCAATCCGCGTCGGGGTCGGGTTCGGCGCGGGTCATGTGAACGGCGGAAATGAGCCAGAGGCCCGGCTCATCGAGCGGCAGGCGGGCCACGCCCTCGCCATCCGTGCGTGCGGAAACGGACTTTTCGGGTGCGTTCCGGCGGGTGGCGGTGACTTTCAACCCGCCCAGCGGCTTTTGCTGAAACAGCAGACGCACCGGCAACTCGCCTCCTCTTTTTAGGGTAAATGGGTCGGCAAGGGGAATGATTTCCAACGGCAAACCAAACGGACGATCAAAGCCGGCGGGCGGCGCTCCCTTCACCGTCACAAGGGCCTTTGCGCAGCGAGCATAGGCCTCCCGCCCGGGCCGGGTGGATTCGCCGAGCCGCTTGCGCTCCGCGATCACCGCCTCGAGACCTTCGTGTTTGAGATAATCTTCGAACTCCCCGGCTTCCAATTCGATTTGGGTAGGGTGATTGTGGTATCCGATGACGTGCAGTCCCGGTTGCGACGCCGTGATGGTCCCAGCGGGATCGGCGCCATCTTGACCGGAAATGGCAACCGGCTTGGTTGCTTCGGGAGCCAGGACGGCAAACAGCTTGATCCGTTCATTGGTGCGGGCAATCGGTTCGCCCTCAAACCTCTCCCCGACCCGCAAGTGCAGATCGACCTTGTCGCCAACCACCGGGCGGGGATTAGAGGGTTCAATCCAGAACTCATGGCCTAACAAAAAGGAGTGGTTGGCAAGAAGCACCCCTACAAACATCACGCGACGAATTGGTTTCATATCCCATTTCCGACGAAAAACCATCTAATTTTCAAAACCACAATCCAATAGCCGATCGTCACGTAGATCGAAGCACGCCGTTTAATCCATTGGGAAAGAATCCACCGCTGGTCACCCCGCTGGCGGGATTGAGGTAAACGATGTTCAAGACCTGCTTCGTCGTACGTGCGAAGGCCAAAGCGTTGGCGTCGGTTGGTACAATGTTTGGCTGGCCGCTGACTTCGATCCCCTGATCGAGGTCGTCGGAACCGTCGAGCGAATCCCGCGCATCTGAAATCGCGTTCGCCGCGGAGCGCGCGTCCGCACCCAGACCATACAACAGCGTGCGGATTTCTCCGGCATGGTATGCCTCAACCGCTAAAATGCCCGCGGCGGCGGCAAGCACCGTTTTGCTGGTAATTAATGGTGCTGCTCCACTGTAGGCCGTTACTCCGACATCTTCGAAAATAAAGGCCCCGAGGAGAAAGCTTAAGTCATCGGCAAAGGGATTAAACGACTCGCCCTCTGCGATCAAGCCAGCCGCCGTGGCCGCTGCGGTGAAGCTGCCTACCAGATCAATGTCGGGCTCTGATACGGCGGCATCGCCAAGGGCGTTGCGAAGAAACACAACATGTGCTTCCTCATCGGCAGCGATTTCTTCAGCGTATTGCCGAACGGTATCGTTCGCGAAAGGAACTTCGCTTCCGCCCGTCACCGTGCCTGGATTCGCACCGACATTGTTGAGGGTGCGACCCACAGCGCGCAGGTAATACTCTGCCTCCAGGTACTCCAAATTGAGCGCGAAGTTGAGAATAGCCGGATCAAGCCCAGTGGCCGCACCACCGCCGGGCAGCGGTACACAGCCAGGAAGTAGCGCAGTACCAAGCCCGGCTCCGCCAGCCAATAGAAGTTGCCGGCGATTGATGAATGTATTGGCGATTGTCGTGTTTCTCATCCTTCATTCCTCGCGAAGAAAGTATCTCTCCATACCATTACGAAAGTTCAAGGCGTTCCATTGGGTGAGCCGGGTAACGGGGTACGGATGAACGGGAACACTGCGTCGTAATTCTGGTCATCGACGAACGCACCATCGGTAAAAGGAAGATCGCCCGATGGAGCACAGCCTCCTTGTTCACCCGCGTCGGGAAAGAGCGCCCCCATCACGACCCGCAGAGCAATGTCTACGATGTCATCGCCGGGACGACGGCCATTGGGAAAACCAGCCACGTCGCCGCCGAGCACGCCGAGCCGATCCTGCGCACCCTTG
>JBKJYI010000203.1:0-2504 GCA_046715855.1 Phycisphaerae bacterium | reverse complement strand
AGGCTACGACGCACCAACGAGTCTCGGAAACGCTCGCCGATGGGCTGACGGCTCAAGAAGCCGTGCAACTTGCTCTGCTAAACAACCCGAGATTGCAAGCCGGATTTCTGCGTATCGGCATCGGTAGGGCTGCGGTCGTCCAGTCCGGGCTGTTCTCCAACCCAAGCTTGGCGCTTTCTTTGCGGCTCCCCGACGAAGGCGGCCTCGCCAATTTCGAAGTGTCGCTCGCCCAAAATATCGCGGAGTTGTGGCAGATTCGGCCGCGCATTCGCGCAGCGGAGCGGGATTTGGACCAAACGATCCTTGCCCTGGCGCGCGAGGCGAGCACCGTTGCGCTCGATGCACACACTGCCTACGTTCGGGCGGTGCAGACGAAGCGGCAATCGGAGATCGCAAGTGAAAACCTTTCGCTGGCCGCACAGCTTGTTGAATTGACTGGTGCTCGACGAGAGGCCGGGTCGGGCACGGAAGGCGACGTTAACCTTGTCAAGGCGGAGCGAGCGACGTTGGATGTTACGAGTCGCACGTCGCGGGTCGCGGCTGTCGAGGCGAAAACAACACTCGCCAAGATTTTGGGCGTCACAACGCCGCCCGATGAGTTGCAGCTTGTCGATCCCCTGCCCGACGCAATCGATCTTACCTTCACACCCGAACAATTGGTTGAAATCGCCCGTGTACATCGTCTGGATTTGAAGGCCGCCGGCAGCGCGACACATGCCGCTGAGGCGCGGGTCGAGTTTGAACGTGCCCGTTTCCTCCGGACTGTGGAACTTGGCATCAGCATGGAACGGGATGAAAGACGCTCGCGTGGAGGCCGCAATTGGCTTGCGGAAAGCGCCTTTGCTTCAGCCCAGGCGGGCGCGCTGACTCCTCCTTCTTTGCAACCCCGCGAGTCACAATCGACGGACTATGTCACCGGTCCTACGCTCTCGATGGAGTTGCCGCTTTTCGATCAGAACCAGGCACAAGTCGCCCGCGCGGAATTCGAACTGCTTCAGGCCAGCTATTTGAGAGAGGCGATCGAGCGCGAAATCATCCAGGAATCGTGGGCGGTTCACGCCCGGGCCCGGACCGCGTTTGAAAATGTGGGTTTCATTCGGGATGAATTGCTGCCGCTGCGTGAAAGCGGACTAAAGCTCTCGCGTGATGCTTACCGCGTCGGAAGTACCACATTGCTTGGCGTTCTTGATGCTCAGCGCCGGCTGTTGGAAGCTCGCGCCGCGTACGTGGACGTGCAGGCAGCCGCCGGGATCGCAAGAATCGATTTGGAGCGAATCGCCGGACAACCTTTCGCCGCTCTATCCATGCCACACGCACAACCTCAAGTGCAGAACTCGGGGAACAATCCATGAAATCGTCACGGTATTTATTGATTCTCGCGTTACTTGGCTTGCCGGGTTGCAAGCGCCAACCGGGACAAGAAGCGCCCGGCGGGCATTCCGACGAAGGCGCTGGCGAAACTGCCCCGACAACCAATCGGGTGGACGCGCCGGAGAATGTTCGCCGCAACCTTGGCATCACGTTTGCAAAGGTCGAGTCGCGGCCCGTGGCACAGACCATCCGCGTCCCTGGCCAGTTTGAGCTTCAGCCGGAGGCCCGACGCGAATACCGCACGATGCTTGCGGGCCGGGTCGAATTGCTCGTCAGTCAATACCAGCGGGTTGAGACCGGCGCGCCCCTGTATCGATTGACCTCTCCTGAGTGGCGCGACCTGCAAGAGAAGTTGACAGAGTCGGAGTCCACCATTCGGCAGGCGGAAGCCCGTGTGGAATCGATTCCAACGCTGATTTCGGCACATCGCCGGCACGAAGCAATTCTCGAAGAGAGTATCTCCCTCTGGGAGAAACGAGTCGACCAACTAAAAGAGTCCACCGCCTCCGGCGCCATTACAGTCGATGAGTTCACCGCCGCGCAAAACACGCTATTAATGCAGCGTGCCGAACTAGCGGAAATCCTGGAAAAGGAAGCGGACCTCAAGGGACAGATTGTCGCGGCTCAGGCCGAGCATGATGCTGCGCACGCCCGGTTTCGGCTGCTGATCGCAACCGCTTCTACACTGCTGGGGATGGACGAACCGTCGTTAGCGGCTCCCTACAATCTGGATGATCACCTTCACACCGGACTGCACACCCATGATGAAGTGCCCGCGGCGCGTCCACCCGCGGCCTGGAGAAAAATCGATGATGTCGATGTAAAGGCTTCAGCACCGGGCGTTGTGGACACGCTCGGCCTCACCAACGGCGCATGGGCATCAACAGGCAGCCTCGTAGTTTCTGTTGCCGACCCGACACAAATGCGTTTTCGCGCTCAAGCCATGCAAGGTGACCTGGGACGATTGAGCGACGGTCTACCCGCCCGAATCGTCCCGCCCAAGGGCGGGTCCATCGATCTTCAGGACACGATGGAGGCGACGCTCACCCTCGGCCTTAGGGCTGATGCCCAGGAGCGAACCATTGAACTCATCGCGGTCCCAGCGCGGTTGGCTTCCTGGGCCAGGCCCGGAG
>JBKJYI010000202.1:0-7895 GCA_046715855.1 Phycisphaerae bacterium | reverse complement strand
TTGTGACCGTCACTGCAAATAATGCATTTTTTGGTCGGTTTGCGGTCGAAGCGGCGAATCAGGGCGTCGATGAGGGTGCCCTTGGCGGGGAGGGGCAGTAAGGACTTGATGCAGCCACGCGTCCAGTCGGCTCCTTTTCCCACTGATCCTGCTAGTATGACCAAATCCATTCGGCGATCTTCCCCAAAAGCTCTTGGCACGACCAACAGGTGTTCTTTCCTGCTTTTGTTCCGCCATTATATACAACGGCTAACCTATTGCTGATGAAATGGTTGTGGATGCTACCTAAGAACAAGAAAAACCGGTCGTCATGGTAGATCCCCACCCAGAACAATACGTGCCTTCCGGTAAGTTTAGGGCGCGCAGGTGGGCAGTCAACGATATCGATAGGGTCCGAGTTCATCGTGCCTGTGTGCTTTAAGTCCTTGCTTATTAGGGGACGCGCTGAATTTGCAGGGGACTGGGACCCGGTTTCGATGACGGGCCTCTTAGGGTTTCACTATAATTGGCCCGGCATGAGTTTTGAGAGAGCCTGCTACTTCACAGCCAGGCTGGATCATTCGCCAAAACTTGTTGGGTTTTTCTTGTTGGCTTCCGGGACCTCCGATAATTCAAAGGAGGCGACTAGCCGCTGGCCCATGCATCATACGACGTTTTCGGGGGCGTGGCGGTTGGCTTGGCTGACCCTAAGTAGTCCTTTGCCGTTTGTGCAGCGTGCACTCGGCTGAATTGTAAGTATGGATTATTGAGAAAGTTACGCCAATTCATGGTGTAGCTGACGGGCACGGAGTGCAGACTGAGGGCTGCCGGGACCAACAAATGATCAAAGACGTGCAGGTAAAGAAGTTGAAGGTCATGCCCGATGAGCGTGGCCGGCTTATGGAGATGCTGCGGAGCGACGACCCGCTGTTTCGGAAATTCGGGCAGGTTTACATGACGACGGCCTACCCGGGCTCGGTCAAGGCTTGGCACTATCATAAGAGGCAGTGGGACCACTTCGTCTGCGTGCGGGGGATGATGAAGGTGGTGTTGTACGACAGCCGGGAGGACTCGCCGACCCGGGGCGAGGTGAATGAGTTTTTCATCGGAGATCACAATCCGATCCTGGTTCAGATTCCGCCGCTGGTTTATCACGGGTTCAAATGCGTCAGCGAGCACGAGGCGATCGTCGTGAATACGCCGACCGAGGTGTACGTGTACGATCAGCCGGACGAGCACCGGGTGCATCCGCACAACAACGACATTCCGTACGACTGGTCCAGAAAGGACGGCTGAGCGTGAAGGGAGTGATTTTGGCAGGTGGACTGGGCACGCGGTTGATGCCGCTTACGCGGGTCACGAACAAGCACCTGCTGCCGGTGTACAACAAGCCCATGATTTATTACCCGATCCAGACGCTGGTGAACGCGGGGATCGAGGACATCATGATCGTTACCGGCGGGAATGACGCCGGGGATTTTTTGCGGTTGCTGGGGAACGGGAACGAATTCGGGCTGCGCGATCTTCACTATACCTACCAAGTCGGTGAGGGGGGAATCGCCGACGCGCTGAGGCTGGCTGAGAACTTTGCGGACGGCGACAAGGTCGTGGTGGTGCTGGGGGATAATATCATCGAGGGAAATATCCGCCGGGCCGTCGGCGAGTTTTTTGCTCAGGGTAAGGGAGCGAAAATTCTGCTGAAAGAAGTGGCCGACCCGGAGCGGTTCGGTGTGGCGGAGATCGAGGGCGGGCGGATTGTTTCCATTGAGGAGAAGCCCAAGAAGCCCAAGAGCAACCTGGCGGTGATCGGAATTTATATGTACGACCGGCAGGCGTTCGACATGATCCGCACGCTCAAGCCTTCGGGGCGCGGTGAGTTTGAGATCACCGACGTCAATAACATGTACATCAAGCAGGAGACGCTGACCTATGACGTGCTGGATGGTTGGTGGACGGACGCGGGGACGTTTGAGTCGCTTTTCCGGGCGAGCGAGCTGGTGATGCAGGGCGGGGCGAATCACGTCGATTTTCCGGCGAAGAAGACGGCCAAGTCGCGGGCGGCGTCGTCGAAGGCGCAGCAGACGCCGGTGGTTTGATTTCGTTACTTCATGACGACAAAGAAAATTCTTGTTACGGGGGCCGCCGGGTTCATCGGCAGCAACTTCGTGCGGATGATCGTGCGCGAAAAGCCCGACGTGGAGACCGTCGCGTACGACGTACTTACTTATGCGGGGAACCTGGCAAACCTCGATGGATGCGTTGATGGATCGCGGTGCCGGTTTGTTCGCGGGGATATTTGCGATGCCGGAGCGCTGGAGCCGCTGTTTTCCGCCAGCTTGGACGCGGTGATTAATTTTGCCGCGGAGAGTCACGTTGACCGGAGCATTCACGGGGCGCAGGAATTTGTGCGGACCAATGTGGTCGGGGTGCAGGTTCTTCTTGACCTTGCCCGCAAGCATTCGGTGAGGCGGTTTTTGCAGGTGTCTACCGACGAGGTGTATGGCTCGCTTGGTCCCACCGGAAAATTCAGTGAGACCACGCCGATTGCCCCGAGCAGTCCGTACAGCGCTTCCAAGGCCGGGGCCGACATGCTGGTCCATGCGTACCACCATACGTTTGGGCTGCCGACTCTGATCACGCGATGCTCGAACAATTACGGTCCTTATCAATTTCCCGAGAAGCTCATTCCGCTTTTTGTGACGAATCTGCTGGCGGGCAAGAAGGTTCCGCTCTATGGCGACGGGCTCAACGTGCGGGATTGGATTCATGTCGAAGATCATTGCCGTGCGATTTTGGCGGTGCTGGAAAAAGCTCAGCCGGGGAGCGTGTACAACATCGGCGGGGAATGTGAGCTTCCCAACACGACAATCGCGAAGCGAATTCTCAGCGAGCTGGGGCACGATGACTCGATGATTGAATACGTCAAGGATCGGCCCGGGCACGATCGGCGCTACGCGATGGATATTTCGCGCATCGGACGCGATCTGGGATGGAAGCCATCCATCCGGTTTGACGAGGGTATTTCGCAGACGATTGACTGGTACCGCGGAAATGAGCCGTGGTGGCGGGAAATCAAGACGGGGGCGTATCTCAACTATTACGAAAAACAGTATGGCCGGGGTGGCGTAGTGGGTGTGGAAGCTTGAGCCCGTGGTCGCAAGGTAAGGTTGTCGTTTTGGGTGCGGGGGGAATGCTTGCCCGCGACCTAACTCCAAAATTGCGGGAGCGCGTTGAGGCTGCGGGGGGAGAAGTGCTCGCTTGGGGCCGGGATGAGCTCGATATTACTGATCGCGAATCGGTGCTGGAAAAGATCGAGGGCGTTGGAGCGAACGTCGTCGTCAACTGCGCCGCCTACACGGATGTGGATGACTGCGAATCGAACGTAGACAAAGCGATGTCCGTCAATGCGGACGCGCCCGGTTACGTGGCGCAAGCATGTCATGCGAGCGGGGCAAAGCTAGTGCATTACTCTACCGATTTTGTCTTCGATGGATCGAGCACGCGGCCTTACGAAACCACGGACGTAGCCAATCCGCTTTCTGTGTATGGAAAGTCCAAGCTTCTCGGCGCCCGAGCAGTGTGCGCGAGTCGATGCCGAAGCCTGATCGTTCGGACTTCGTGGTTGTACGGCCCGCACGGAAAGAATTTCGTAGAGGCGATTCTGGCGAAAGCCAATAGGGGTGAGTCGCTCAAGGTGGTGACGGATCAGGTGGGGCGGCCTACTTACACCGCAGACTTGAGCGAGGCGACTGTCCGTTTGCTGGATGCTGAAGCAGACGGGATCACGCACTTTGCCAACAGCGGTGAGTGCTCGTGGCACGACTTCGCGGTGGAGATTATCCGGCATGCCGGCTTGGATATGGCGGTGGGCAATTTGTCGAGTGGAGAGTTGGGCCGGCCTGCAAAGCGGCCTGCGTATTCGGTGCTTGATTTATCTTCGTACGAGCACGCAACCGGAGCGACTCCGAGGCATTGGAAGGACGCCTTAGCCGACTACATGCAGCGGCGCAAGATCGGCGGGAAAGCGGCATGAACCGTCACGGGAAACAACATCGCTTGTACGGAATGGCGATGTTCTGGGTCGTCGCACTTCTGGCGGTGGGTGCGGGTCAGCGCTGGCTGCGGCGGGCGATGGAGGCATCGGCCGCATCGCCGGTCTTGTTAGAAAGACCGCTGGCGAGCTTGCCGCTTCGCGTTGGCTCCTGGGAGGGTGTCGATGTCCCGGTTGATGCTCGAGTCCTGGAACGGGCGGCGAATGACGATTATGTCAACCGGCGGTATGTCGATCTGACCAACAATCGGTTCGTCGACTTATTCGTTGCCTACACGGCTTCGCCAGGGGCGATGTTGGGCCATCGGCCGGACCGATGCTATCCGGCCAACGGCTGGCGTCTGGAGGAAGTCAAAGCCGAGTTGCTGCAGCGGAAAGTTGGCGGCGAGTTGCACTGTCTCATTCATCGTTTTGTGCGTGAGGGGCAGCAGATCGAAGGACTGGTGGTGTTAAATTATTACGTGCTGCAGGGACAGTACACGACAGACGCGGAAGAATTCAGCGGGCCCCGCTGGCGGCGACCGAATCTGGCCGGTGACTCAGGTTTTTATGTAGCGCAGGTGCAGGTTGTGCATCCGGTGTACCTGGCTTCTTTGGCGGAGCGCGGCGAGACCAATGTCAAAGAGTTTGTAATCGAGGTAGCGGATTCTATCGAGGCACTCCTTCCTTTAACTCCGGGTTCCAAGCGCGCTGCGGAGGCCGGCAAATCGGCGCCTGGACAGGCTTCGACACGTCCTGAGCAGAATCGTGATTGACGTTTCCATCGTGATCGTGAGCTGGAACACGCGGGACATTACCCGCGATTGTTTGCGTTCGATTTATGCGGCTGCGGGGTCAGTCGGCTTTGAGATTATCCTGATCGACAATCACTCGAGTGACGGGTCGGCGGAAATGGTCGCAAGCGAATTCCGGGAAGTAATCCTCCAGCGAAACGAAGAGAACAGGGGATTTGCGGCGGCCAACAATCAGGGGATCGCCCTGGCGCACGGACGCTACGTGCTTTTGCTCAATTCGGACACTGTGGTTGTGGACGGGGCGATTGCGAAGGCCGTGGCGTTCGCCGATGCGCATCCCACGGCGGGAATGGTGGGCTGCCAGACGCGGTGCTCCAACGGAGAGCTTCAATACAACTGCTACTTATTTCCGAGCCTGCTTAATCTCGCGCTTTCGCTGACCAAGCTGCAAGACCTGTTTTGGTACAAGCCGTTTTTTGGGCGCTATCGCCTAGGTTGGTGGGACTATAGCAGCGTGCGCGAAGTGGACGGGATCGCGGGGTGTTTCATGTTGGCGCGGAAGGCCGCGATTGATCAGGTCGGTCCGATGGCGGAGGAGTATTTCATGTACTCCGAGGACACCGACTGGTGCTGGCGTTTCCATCGTGCGGGCTGGAAAGTTCTTTACACGCCGGAGCCGGTGATTGTTCACTTCGGCGGATGCAGCTCGTCGCAGGCGGCCACTGATATGCACCTGATGGAGCGTCGAAGTCTGCTGATGTTTCTCGAGAAGAAGTCGGGCAAGCTGGTGTGGTGGATCGCGAATGTGATGTTCTGCACGGCCACGCTGTGCCGCGTGGTTTTGTTGAGCTTGCAGCGAATTGCGGGAGGGCGAGTGCGAGAGTCGGCGAGGCAAAAGTGGGGGATGGCGACGGCTGCACTGCGCTTTCATTTGCCGGGTCTGTTACTGAAGTCGCCCGCGGCGCAGCCGCGATGAGCTTGAACGAGGAAAAGGTGTTTTTCACCACGAAGAACATGAACGGCACGACGTAGTACAAGTTCAGGAAGTTGATTCGGCGTTTGTTATCATTAGCGATCACGGCGACCTGCTCGCCGTGGTACGCTCTCAAAGATTCGCGATCCGATCACTGCGTGGTGCTTTACTATCACGGGGTGACGAAGCGGCAGGTTCCGGCGTTTCGACGGCAAATGGAGTGGCTAGACTCCCATCGCTGTGTAATTCCACTTCAATCTCTGGCAACTGGAAAATGGTCGGGGCGGAAGGTGTGCGTCACGTTCGATGATGCGCTGGACAATGTCCGCCAGAACGCGCTTCCGATCCTTTGCGAAATGAATATTCCGGCGACGATTTTTGCCGTGCCCGGGAACTTGGGGCGCGAGCCGGCCTGGTCGATTGATGAAGGGCATCGGGACCGCCACGAGATTTTGAGCAGCGCGGAGCAATTGAAGGAATATCCGCCCGAACTTGTCGAGATTGGCTCGCACACCATGTCGCATTGCGACCTTTCGAAATTGAGCGGGGCAGCTTTGGCGCGAGAGCTTCTTGACTCCAAGCGGGCGATCGAATCCTTGCTGGGTCGCGAGGTTATTTCGTTGAGCGTGCCGTTCGGTTCGTACAATCAGGAGACTCTGCGCGCTGCGCGTGACGCTGGCTACTCGGTTGTTGCGACGTGTGATCCAGTGGTGGTTCTCGCGGGTGAATCGCCTTTCACGGTAGGCCGGTTCAAGAGCACGCCCGACGACTGGCATACCGAATTTCGCCTCAAGGTGAACGGATCGCATCAGTGGCGGCGAGCCTGGCAAAACCTTAAGTGTCGTGTTCGTGCGGGAAAGCCGGACACTTGTGAGCCGGCGCCGGGGGTTCAGGCGGAAATCGCGAAGTGATCGCCACGGCGACAGTCGATCAAGTTACTCAGTCGGAGTGGAGCGAAATCTGTAGGCAATTCGATGACTACAGCATCTATCAAACGTGGGGGTTCGGTGAAATCAGCGCGGCCGACACAGGGTCGCAATTGAGCCGAATCGTGGTCAGAAAGGGGGACGTGGTTATTGGGGCGGCGCAGGTGCGCATCAAGAAATTGCCGCTGCTGAAATGCGGGCTTGCTTACGTATATTTCGGGCCGATGGGAAGCCGTCGCCATGGTTCCGCCGACGAGTTCGCGGATGTGCTGGATTGTATTCGAAGCGAGTACGCCCAGCGGCGGGGGCTCAAAGTGCGCATCGTGCCGAACATGTGGTCGCAACCAGGCGATGAATCGGCCAGTGGCGAGATGCGCATCACCGGTTATCGCGCTAACTGCGCGATTCCACCCTATCGAACTTTTTTGGTCGACCTTACGCGGGGAGTCGAGGAGTTGCGAAAAAACCTCGCTCAAAAATGGCGGAACGGTCTCAACCAGGCGGAGAAGCGCGGCGTCACCGTGGAGGCGCGGGTCGATGACGATGCCATGCAGCAGTTTGAGGACCTCTACGAGACGATGTGGAGCAAGAAGCAATTCGAGACTGGTGTAACCGTTTCGTCATTCCGACGCCTGCAACAATTGCTCCCCCCAGAGGAAAAACTCACGATGCACCTTGCATACAAGGGCGGCATGCTTGCGGCCGGGCACGTGTCAAGCACCCTGGGCAACACATGCGTTTATCTGCTGGGCGCGTCCAATGATATAGGGCGCGATTGCAAGGCGTCGTACAGTCTGCAGTGGCATGCGATGGTTGCGGCCCAGCAAGCCGGCGCCAGGTGGTATGACCTCGGCGGAATCGATCCTGCAAAGAATCCTGGGGTTTACCACTTCAAAGCCGGTTTGGGTGGCGTGGATACCTGCTTTATCGGCTCCTATGAAGCTCGGCCAAAAGGCGTGGGGCGCTATCTTGTACCACTGGCGGAGCGGGCCTATCGCCTGTTGGGCCGGTTTCTAAGACGACAAACAGAAGACGAGCGCGCCGGCCCGCGCCCCAGTCAAACGAAAGCACGGTCAGGCAGCAGCTCATGTCCGACAATGGCAAAGTTGTCATCCTAGGCCTGGACGGCGCGACATTCCGCCTCTTGCGTCCATTGGTTGATGCCGGGGTCATGCCGACCGTGGGGCGGTTCATGAGCGAGGGGGCGTGGGGGAATCTACTCAGTACGCGGC
>JBKJYI010000201.1:0-6930 GCA_046715855.1 Phycisphaerae bacterium | reverse complement strand
TGGAAAGCGTTAGGCAGATTTCCAGGCTCCTGCTCGAGCTGATCGAGAACCATTTTGGTTCGCCGCTGACCCAGCCGGATCACCTTAACTTGGTAGAAGAGGCCCACGACCTCTTTTCCTGGGGTGGTTTGTCAACACCAAATTCACCGCGAGTACGAGTGCCGAATAATGTGCCGGACAGCGCCACGATTTTTTTCTTCCCCGAGTTTGCGCACCTGGCTCATGAAAACGGGGTCGACGCTGTCCGTTGGCAGGCCTTGCTTTCGATTCTTACTCGCATGCCCGCGCTTTACTTAAAGTTACACCAACTCCATGACCCGTCCAACCTGCCCAGGCGATTCGAAGATTTCGGTTTGCCGCCGGACTTCGAGCAGTTTCAACACGACCTACGGGCATACAGCCAAATGCTGCGAATTCGTTATGAGTGCATGGATATTTTCCAATTGGGTCAAGAACTCGGATTGCTTGTAACCAACGCATTTTGCGATCAGTCTCCACAGGGCTTAGAGAATTGGGAAACATAGGTCCTTGGCGACGAGCATAACTATCGCTTGAACGAGCTGAAAAACTCTGTTTTTTTACATCGGGCCAAGCCGGGCAATTGAGGACTTCCAGCCCTGATGGCCCTAAACTCACTCCCCGAACTGGAATATTCTTGAGATAATGCTCGGCTACAAATCCAAGATCGTCATAAGCATCGTCGGCGTGAGAGCAAGGAGGGACGCGCTGGATTGCTCGGCAAGGTCCACCAAGATGCGGCTTTGATGTGGTGCTGAGAAGCATTTCACGCACTTCCAAACTATCAGCCCATTTTTACTGCGCACCTCACTCAATTTTTTGCGGCTTGTTCGATAGCAGCCCGAGGGCTACCCGCATGCACGGTGTTCATTCGTCCAGGGAGAACTTCGATTGTTCCGATCTCGGAGATGGTGGAGAGCGGTCAACTACGCCCCGGGAAGAATGCGCGGCCCACCAAAAACAATACCCAGCTCATCAAGGAATAAGTAAATTGGCGTTCCTGTTTAGGTTGAAATCTGTTTTGAAAGGATTAGCATGACGAAGCTATTTTCGATCGCCATTTCTCTGGTTGTACCATGGTTCGTTGGTACTACTCAGCTCTACGCAGTCGGAGCCGCTTGTTGTGATCCGAGCGATGGGTCATGCACCGCGTGTAATTTGAATTGTTCCAACTGCGGCTGCGACAGTAGTAGTTTTTGCGTTCCCACGCACGGCTGTGGCGACGCCGTTCTTTGTTGTTTGCCTGATGGTGGTGGATGTTTAAGCACGACAAGCACCTGCTGCACCCTTGCTTTTGGCGGGTCAATTACGTCCATTTGCGATTGTCCCTTCATCACAAGTGAGGATAAGACCAATGACCCAAATGGACGCGTGGTTGCTACCAAAGGTGCGGACTCAGCCAAAAGCATGCGCTCGTCTGGTTGGGCCTTGCCATCCAAGCCCATGCTGCTGTCGGGTGCTACCATCATGGCGGCTCTGATTGTCGGTATGCGACTGTTCGCTCGGTCCAACTTATAACTCGACTTTCCTTCCCCCTCGGCCCGGTTAAAGCCGACAGGCTTTAGCCGGGCTATTCATTTCATCCGTCAGCTCGCGCGAGAAGATCTTGCGGGTCGCCCGAACAATAGCTGACCTGGCCGAACAGCCCTTAATCCTGCAGAACACTTGATGGAAGCACTCCTGTCGATGTCCGTGGATGCTTTGACAGAGCGTAGGCAAACCGGAGAACTGCTCAAATTCAACTACGATCGGGACAATCTCAGTCCTGCACACGTTGCCGGCCTAGCCCGTGTTGGCCGATGGTCGCTCCCGTGCCCAGCATCCCATATGCCTCATGCAGCTTGGCGATGATCTGGTCCGGACGTGTGTCGCTTGCCTTTCATTCTGAGCCTCCTTGCCCGGCATCCGGGCAGTAGAGACTCTCTCGATGGCTGGATCAAGTTTCTGCGCAGCAGGTCAGGGACGAACGGTGCCCGACCTCTCTTTCGACCCTTTCATTGCGTACATCCGATTGGGGGATACCATCATCCGTTATTGTAAGGCAGGAATAAGCATGGCAAGGTCCAATGGCTCTTCTGATTGACCACGTCGCCAAGGAAGTCGCTTTCCGACGATGGGCGCTGCCAGAATGCCTGCATGTACCGGTTGCTGCAGTCGATGAGGCTGCGATCAACAACTATATTGGCAAAATAGACCGGATTCTGGCCGTTGGCTCACCAAGTCGAGCGTTGCTGGTGAGAGTGGAGTCATCCCCAGTTCTTGAGCTATCCTTGCCAATTTCGAAGTTGCCATCGTCGATAATTCTGCATTCACTCATGCAAGTATGGGTGCACATACAATACGGCGGGTATCGGCGTGCGTACAAAAAGGCGTTTCCATGTGAAGACATCCATGGAAAAGTGCTCAGTCATGCGCTAAATCGACGAACCGCCAATCTTCAAGGGTACAATTATGTGAGGATCACTCCGATTACTCGAGGTTCTAACTCAAGCAGCGCCTTTTCCGAACAATGGGGTGTAGCTCTACACAGTGGACCACAGCAGATGGAGGCTAACAGGAAACGTGGCGCATTTATTCGTTACGCTGACCTTTCGGAAATCATGCTCATGATGGATATGAAATTGGGCGGCGGGGTTATGGATGCAGTCAATGAAGGCCAGAAGCTTGTGCGCGTCGCACATTGAGATACTGCCGAAGGGCGGAGGGTTCCTTTTTTGCGTGCCAGCGAGACTCGCCATCTTTGAAAATCGGCCGTTGCGCATTACCCGGGGGCAGTCCGAAATGCTACGTAGTCGATATCGCCTTCAGATCGATGTAGCCCGTTGTATTTTCAAGAATCTGTACCACGCGATCCGCCATCATCTTGCCTTCTTGAAATAGAACATACATCTCCGCGAGCACGTGTAGCGGGATCAGCTTGATGTTATGGCCGTTGTTCGCATGTTCGACCGCCTTCTTGATCGCGTCTGGAAGAAAGTCGGGCCGGCCAAAGCAGATATGCACCTTGGGCTTCAATTCCGGTGATTGCGTTAGAATTGCAATCGACTTGTTGATTCCCACTTTGTCCGTCGGCGAATCTTTCGCTGTGATCTGAGCGATACCGTTCTGGCCATTGCTAAGCGCAATTCTTAAGTCAGCCTCGCCTTCACGTTGCGGAGTGATGCGACTGACGTCAAGCAAACAGAACGGTGGCGTCAGCATCCCCTCTATGATCTGTTCGAGGGCGGTACCCTTGAGGGCGTACATCTCTTCGATCTTCTTTGTGGGCTTGCCGAGAGCCGTCAAGCGGGCGATCTGACGCTGTTCAATGCCTAGAGATTCTCCGAGGAGGTCGACGATGTCTCTCTGAAGTTTCTCGATCCGTCGGCGGTCGACCTTAGCCGTTTTCGCGATATCGGTTGCTTGAGTGTGTGCGATCGTGATTAGTGAGTCGAATCCGGCGGCCACTAACTGTTCTCTCTCTGCTCGGTGGAGCGCATCAGATACACTTGCTACGAGAAGCACTCTGTCGGTACAACCATATACAAAGCGTTCACTAATACGTTCGTACTCTTTGGCTTCTCCCGGTCGGTTGAGCGTCCAAGCTATCTTTGCCGCCGTATCTGAAACCCAAGAGCAGTACGAACCGATCGATCGGGCTTTGCCAGCGGGAGCGGAAAGTGTTTCCCCGATGACCTTCGAGGCGATGCCGTTCACATAGGAATAAGCCACGCATTGATACTTGATCATCTGCGCCGTCTCGTAAGAAGGTCGAATGTACGTTTGCAATGAACCCAGGAACGTAGCAGCTAGTGCGCTTGGCTCGCCCTCTTCGGCCTCGGTGAGTACTTCGATGTATCTCTTCGTGCGATTATCATGTTCGTATGTCGAAAAGCGTAGGCTAACCGCTTCCGGGCCAGCATCCTTTGTGAGTGACGCCAAATATGCGACGTCCAACGCCGAGGGCTTAGTCATTTTCACGCCGTCAAGGATATGAACGAAACTTTCGACTAGTAGGCCGCTAGAAGCGCAGATCATGCCGAGCGTGCTGACGATCAGATGACCTTTCTTGTCGTTCTCGATCAAGCCATGTTCGGCCAGAGTCGCAAGGGCTCGCTCAATATGCCTTTGCGTTTGCTTTTCGCTCGCCTCGTCGCGAATGAACTCCATCGCGGCAAACGTTTTCTTCAAGAACCTGAAGCAACCGTCTGGCGTGTCGCACAGTTTGCTGGCCAATGTTTTCAAGAGGAGGTCAGTCAAGGGCCTCTGAAACAGCTGCGAAGTGAGCGGTTCGGGAGGAAGTTCAACGTACGATGAGAACAATGATGACTGGTCGATGCCGCTCTTGGCTAAAAGAAACGATCTACCGAATGAATCCTTCGTCAGTCCGTACCGACCAGCGCGCCCGCACATATTGCGATATTCCGCCACGGTAAGCGGAATTTCCTTCCATGCCGGATCCTTGATCCACTTCGTTGGCTTCGCAATGATGACAGTCGACGCGGGCAGGTTCACGCCCATAGAAAGCGTTGACGTGGAGACGACACACCTGATTTCTCGTCTACGGAAGCCCTCTTCCACCGCAAGTCGTTCTCCGAGGGAAAGATCAGCATTATGGAATGCAACAGAGTGTCTTAGCGTTTCGTTAAGTGAGACAATCGACTCGCTGGATTCAAGGTCGGACAGGCTGGAAAGTAAGATCGTTGCAGGTGGCAAATGATTCGTAACTGCTGCGATCCGCTCAGCTATCGTTTGCGTATGGGCAACAGTTGGTGAAAAAACGATGATCTGCTCGCTATCGTTCTTCAACAGTTGCGCAGCTAGGGAGACTGCAAGATCTATTTCATCATCACCATTGAGACGACCCAGTTTCTCGATCCCGTTTTTGCGTTCATGGCCGTCCCATTCGATGAATTCAAATTGGCCGATACGCGAAATGACGCCTTCGCGCAAAGGTACAGGACGATGATCATCAGCGATTAAGTGAGCATCGAGCCATGTGTCGAACTGGTTCAGGTCAGAGACGACGGCAGAGAGTCCGATGATTTGTAGCCTTGGAGCGATCTGACGAGCTCGAGTCAGCAAGAGTTCCAACTCGCCCCCACGACCCTTGTCACCTAGCATTTGGACCTCATCGACGACGATAACTCCGACGTTGTTTAGCAAGTTGGGGTGCGTGACAATGATCGCAGAAAGCTTTTCGTAAGTAAGGATCGCAATGTGAAAGTCTCCGTCACCAACGGCACGATCTTGATCTCTCCGATCCGCAGTTGAGATCACGATTCGAGCCTCAAGAGGCTCACTGCCGTACTTACGACGAAATTCGATGTATTTTTCTTCTGCGATAGCCTTGAACGGAACGAGATAGAGACACTTGCGATGCGCCAGCATGTGCTTAACGCACGCAAGCTCACCGGCGAATGTCTTGCCGCATGTCGTGGGGCCAATGATCAGCGTACTCTTCTCGAAGAAAGCCGGAGTTTGGATTGCCTTTAGCTGGATAGGAAGGAGGTCTTTTACTCCCTCATTCGCCCACGCATCCAAAATGATTTTTGGAAAGCCGAGCGGCCCAAGAATGCTTGCGCAGTTCACGCCCATTGTCATCATGCCTCCGACTCTGTTTACGTGCCGGTTTCGATCGAGTCCGACATAGCCCAGGTGCAAAATCTCCGCGCCATTAAAATGAAATGTTGAGTCTTGAAAGATACCTTTAAGTGCTTTTCAGCAAGCGTCCCCGTGATGGAAAAGTCACAACTTGAGTTCATCATCGTTGCCGGACGCGATCCTCGCTGACTCAAGGGCGATCACGGGATCGAGTGAATGCGCTAGAGCTTCACGAATGGATAAATTTTCTTGATTCTTGCGTTGAAGTACGTTCCGTGCGAGGCGGCGGCCATAAGACCGTCGTACTCGCCCTCCGGCACACCGGAGTACTGATACACGGCACCGCTATTGAATTCGATTTCAAGCATTGTCGAATCTGGGTCATAGCCGACCGTACAAATAGTGGACGATGATACTGGCGTTCGATCCATGAGAGGGCCTCCTGTTTCTATCCCTATGGGGCGTTGGACACCGGCGTCTGAGCCGTGGCCATAACCGTCGGGTTTTGTGTTCGCCACGCTTTTACTAAATTGGCATAATCTTCCTTCTCAAGCGGCTCAGTCCAGCCAACACGAGGTTTACGCTTTCCGTTCTTGTCTCGCTGAGCTACTACAAGTGGATCCTCGCTATCGGGGCGACGCTCTTTGGGTGGCAAGTCAATCATCATCCGCACGGGAAGGTTGACCGCCTCGCCCACTACGAGTGCTTCGCCGGTTCGCAGAATCGGGAGCATGGCGAATAGCCCCTCGAGGTTGTCGGATGAGCAAGATCGAATGTGGTTTCTGTCGGCGTCATTTGTGAGGCGCAGAGCTATCGTTGTGCCGCATTGCGAGAGGATCGTGCTGTCGATCTCAGACGGGCGTTGACTGACGAGGATCAAGCCGGTGCCCAGAAGCTGCTCCATCTGACCCGTCAGCACTGGGGCATCGAGAACCGCGTGTTCTACGTCCGCGACGTGACCATGGGCGAGGATCACTGCCGTGTCCGCACCGGCCCGGGCCCGATCATCCTCTCCACCCTGCGTAACGCCGCCCTCAACCTATTGAACGGGAACGCCGTCAAAAACAAGGCCGCCGCCCTCCGACGACACGCCGCTCATCCACACCAAGCTCTCGCCCTGATCCAAAACAAAGACGACTATTGAAAGACCCTGCCATGTACCCAGGCGCTCTTGCTTAAGACGAAAGTTTTATGAATGCCATTGGCTTTTCATCGCCATGTATCATCAATGCCCCCTTTGTCACGCGAAGACGAAGTCCTTATCGCACGCGTACGTAGTTTGCAATCGATGCCAGCGGCTTTGGAAAGTTAGAAACGATGGCCTTGAAC
>JBKJYI010000200.1:0-8254 GCA_046715855.1 Phycisphaerae bacterium | reverse complement strand
CCGGTCCTCTCCGCCCCCCGCTAAATTCCCCCGCGCCCGGGGGGCTTTGGTCTGGGTGTGGGCGCCCCCTATGGGGCGGAGGAATGTAGCCACGGGTGGAGCGACGGGGAACCCGTGGTAGACGATGCTCTAATCAAATCCCGCCCCGGAGCGGGCGGAGGAATCCACCAATCATCGAGCGCCCATTCCAATGCCTTCGCCGCGCCTCCCTCCTACCCTCCGTCCACCCCCGCGCCCTACCTCGACGCAACCGAAAATACCGCCCCTGACATCACAGAAGCCTCTTCCCAACCCAATATGAAATGTGACGGATCGAACCCATCCACGACCATTCCTCCCCTTCTTTCCAAGGGGGGTCGGGGGGTTGGCCTTCACTCCGTGCCTTCGTGCCTGCGTGCCTCCGTCCCTTCCTTGGTTTCTTTTGGCAACTTCTCACAGCTTTCGACGCCGACCCCGACTCCCGCCCGGTTACATTCTCCGCTGCGACTGTCGCGTTTCGAAACGAGGCGTTTTGCGGAGATGACTATGAAACCGAAACGGATGATGCTGATGACTCTGGCCGCTACGGCCATGGTACTGAGCGTGACTCAAAGGCCGGCGCGGGCCGACGAACTCAAACGCCGCGGAATGCTCGGCGTGCAACTCGCACCCGTCAACGACGAAGTCAAGGAGCGCCTCAAGCTCGCGGAGGCCAAGGGCGTGCTCATCACCGGGACCATCCCCGACTCCGCCGCCGCCAAGGCCGGCATCCTGGCCAACGACGTCATCGTCAAAATCAACAACGACCCCATCGACTCCATGCAGAGCCTGGTTCGCACGCTTCGCAAATACGGCGCCGGCGACAAGATGAACGTCGTCGTGATTCGCGAAGGCAAGGAGACGCCCAACGAGCTGGCCATGCTCCCGCGCCCGCAGGAGAAATCCGAGGACCACGACATCATCTACGACTTCGCCGGCGACGCAGGCAAGCGCGTCCGCACCATCATCACCAAGCCCAAAAAAGAGGGGAAACACGCGGCCATCCTCTTCATCCAAGGCCTCGCCCCGAGTTCGGTCGAACTGGCCACCCCCCAGCCGCACCCCTACAAGAGCATCATCAACGAGCTGACCAAGGCCGGCTTCGTCGTCATGCGCGTCGATCGCCCCGGCGCCGGCGACAGCGAAGGACTCGATGTGCAGGAGACGACGCTGAACGACGACGTGGCCGCCTTCCGTGCCGGACTCAAGAAGCTCAAGACCTACGAATATGTGGACCCGGCCAACGTGTTCATCTTCAGTCAGTCCTCCGGCGGCGCGATCGCCCCGCAACTGGCCGACCAGGGCGTGAAGGGCATCGCCACCTTTGCGGCCTTCGCCCGCCCCTGGACCGAGCACACGACCGAGCAAACCATGCGGCAGTGGAAGCTGGAATTGCTCAAGGAGGAGGAAATCAAGGCAAATCTCGAAAAGGAAAAAATCATCGCCGAAGAATTGTACGTGAAGAAGCGCTCGCCGAAGGAAATTCTCGAAGCCCACCCCGAGCTCAAGGAGTATCTAGGCCAGTCCGTCCAGGGCGACAGCGTGATCTATGGCATGCACTACAAGTACCTGCAGCAGCTCGCCGGCGCCGACCTCGCCGCCGCGTGGGCCAAGGTCAACGTCCCTGTCCTGGCCATGTGGGGCGAATCCGACTACGCCGCCTCGAAGGCCGACAGCGAGTTCATCGCCGCCACCGTGAACAAGAAGGCCCCTGGCAAGGCCAAGTTTGTGCCACTGCCTGGCACTGACCACAGCTACGCCAAGGCCGAGGATCAGGAGGAAAGTTACCTCGCCGGCCCCGGCGGCGGCGGCAACTTCAACCCCCTGGTCATCGAAACGCTGACCAAATGGCTCAAGGAGCAAATGGGCGCTCCAAGCTCGTAAGCGAGCCGCGGACTTCAGTCCGCGCGGACAATGGCACTGTAAGACGAAGTTATTGTGAGACGATGTCATTCTGAGCGGAGCGAAGAATCTCAACCGCGGAACGACGAGGGTATTCGCTTCGCTCAGGATGACCGTATCGCAACCGACTAGAAGATGCTGCCGACGACGAAGCTGAAGATTTGCTCCTCGTCTTCCGAGTCTTTGGAGACCGGCATCGCGACATTGAGCTCGATCGGGATGGGGCCAAAGATGTTGAGCGTGAAGCGTATCCCGGTGCCCACGCCCATGCGGTACCCACCCGATCCGGCCGTGCCCGTGTCGAGAAACACGTGCCCGCGAAGATTTTCGCCGTAGAGCGGATAGCTGTACTCGGCTCCGACCAGAACCAGGTAGTCGCCGCCAATGTTGTTGTCATCCAGACCGTCGCGCTCGCCCACGCCTCGGTACTGAAAACCGCGAATCGAGCCGATGCCGCCGGCGTAAAAGCGTTCGAAGACTGGCGCGTCGCCGAAGATGTAGCCGCCTTCGCCACGCAGCGCCAGCACGCTCTTGCGCTCCAGCCGATCGGTGGCCAGCGTCGTGTACCAGTTGTACCCCACGCCGGCGCGGCCAAAGAAATGGTCGCCCACGACCTGCTCGTAACTCAGTCGCAGCCGGTCACCGGTAGTGGGCACAAAACGGCTGTCCGTTCGGTCGCGGACCAGCGTCCCTTTGAGTCCGGTGATCAAGTTGCCGCCTTCGTCGTCGCGAATTTCGCTCGACGTAAACAGATCGAGATCCTCGACATCGACCATTTCGTTTCGCAAAGCCAATTCGCCTGACCACCCCTGCAACCGGCCGCGCTCAAACCGTTTGCCGAGACTGTACGAGCTGCCGATGCGGTTTTCGGTGTACCCGTCGCGCTCCCGCTCGAAAAGGAAGAAGCTCGAGTCGAAACGCAATGGCTTGTCAAAAAGGTACGGCTCGGTGAAGTCGATGCGGAATCGGCTGACTTCCGTGCCCGGCTGGAGTTCCAGCCGCAGCCGCTGACCGCCGCCATAAAACGAGCGCAGTTTGACGAACTCGTTCCATGATTCAGGGGTGTCGAAGAGGTCGAAATTCTGAAAATCGAGCACGATCGATCCGACGATGCCGCTGTTGCTGGTGACACCAACACCGAACAGGAAGTCGCCCGCCTTTTCGGACTCGACCACGTCGATCACAGCATCGCGAACTCCGGGCTCGTCCCCGGAAGGAATAACGCGGGCGGAACTGAACACGCGTGTCTCAACCAGGTCTTTCTCGGCTTTTCTCGCCTCAGAAAGGTTGAACAAATCGTCGGGTGGATAGAGGTTCAAGGCCCGCCGTGCCACTTTGTCTTTCGTACGGGCGTTCCCGCGCACCACCACGCGACCCACGCGGAACTGCTCGTCTTCTTCTATTTCAATCGTCAAACGCACGAGTCCGGGAGTTTCCGAAAATACGCGCACCGCTCGTACCCGCACATAAATATAGCCGAGCTCGCCATACCGATCCCGAATGGCCGTCACGTCAGCATCCACGAGAGGCCGTCTCACGATGTCGCCGACGCAACTCCTCATTTGCGCGATAATTTCATCGGAGCCGAATACGGTGTTGCCTTCGATTTGAATATCTTCAAAACTGTACCTCGTGCCCTCGCTCACCGAGAACACCACAGTCATATCATTGCCGTCAAGCCGCGTCGTGAACGCGGCGGTGGCGTCGAGGAATCCCTCGTCGCGATAAAAATTCTGCAGGCGGGCCGCGTCGCCCTCGGCCTTATCATGGTCGAAGGCGCCGGAACGGAAAAACCAGAACGCCGTCTTGGTCTCAATCTGCTTGGCCAGCTCCTCGTCCGTGAACGCGCTGTTGCCTTCGAATTCGATGTTCCGAACCTTGACCTTGGGGCCTTCGTGGATGACAAAAACGAGCTCGCCGGTTTGCGAGGCCGCGGCCTCATCCACTTCGACCGTGGCGTCGGTGTGCCCTGCATCCCGATATTTTCGAAGGATCGCGTCGCGGCCCTCGCGAACCGCGGAAACATCCAGCGGTTCTCCAATCTTCTGCGGCACTTCGGCCTTCAACGTGTTTTCACGAAAGATAGTAGCGCCCTCAAAACGAATCGACGTGATCGACGAGCGCTCGACCGCCTCAAAGACGATCCGGCCCCCGTCAAGAATATCGTACTGCACGTTCGTGAACCGCCCCGTGCGCAGCAATCGCCCGACGGCCTCGTCCAAAGCAGCTCGGTTGAGCGGACTCCCCACACGAATGTTGACCACATCGTATGCCATGGCCGGAGCGGTTCGCTGAAGGCCGACGAACTCAATCGAGCTGACAACGAGCGCAGCTTCTTGCGCAAAAGTCGCGCATGGCAAACCGGCTCCAATCGCACATAGGGTGCTTAGAAGTCGCAACAGCGCAGTGTGCGCCCGTTTTTTGACCGGATGACTCGCGTTCAAACTGTAATCCTGACGGCCTTGTTATTTTCGAATCCGCGCCAACGGCGACAGGATGATAGCACGGGAATAGTCCACGTAAAGCGCAGGCAGGAAAGGCGATCAGGCTCTATCCGGTTTGTTTATTTCTTGCCTTTGGCGCGCTGAAGGGCAAAGAACTCCCGCAGGATCATCGCGCACTCGTTCGCCATCACGCCCTCAGTGATTTGCACGCGGTGATTCAGTCGTGCATCCGCGCAAAGATTCATCAAGGAACCACACGCACCGGCCTTGGGGTCATGAGTCCCGAAGACCAATCGCGTCATCCGCGACAGCACCAGCGCACCTGCGCACATTGCGCAGGGCTCCAACGTTACGTACATCGTGCAATCTTCCAGCCGCCAGCTTGAAAGGTGGGATGCGGCCGCCGTGATGGCAATCATCTCGGCGTGCGCGGTGGGATCCTGAAGCTGTTGGCGCTGGTTGCGCCCGCGACCAATGACGCGGCCTTTGTGGACGACGACGGCCCCGACGGGGACATCTTCATGCTCGAGCGCAGCGGCGGCCTCATGAAAAGCCGCCAACATGAAGACGTGGTCGTTATCTTCGGGCATCGATTTCAAAGACCGCATTTAAGGGCGATGCCGGAAGCAAGAACAATCAGTCCAGCGAAGGGAGCTCCAATTTGGCTCAGGAGCTCGGATCGGAGCACAAATCTGCCGCACGTACAGAGACATACGACGAATGTCATGGTCGCGATCGTCGTCGCAGCAAAGATGGATGTGGTCAGTGCCAATAACCAGAAACTGCCGGCTGCTGCCGGGTACATCAACAATGGAATCAGCGGCTCGCAGGGTCCGAATAGAAAAATCGTGAACAGGACCCACGGCGTCATGGACGGACGCGACGGCGCGGCGCGTGCATCAGCGTGAACGTGCAGGTGGGCCAGATCATGCCGATGCTCGTGACAATGAACGGTTCGTCCGTCGTGGGAGTGCCAATGCGAGTGAGGCCGCTTTCGCAGGACGCGGACCATGGCCCACGAAAAATAAAGAGTGCCGAATCCGATCATGAGCCAGGCCGCGATTTCCCCGCGAACCGACTCGATGCTCTCCAAGTGAAAAACGGCAGTGCCCAGGACAATGCCGATCACACCCAGCACGATCGAGCCAAGCACGTGACCCGCGCCGCACAATGCCGTCACCAGCAATGTCTTCCTCGGCGACCAGTTCCCGGCGCGAGACATGGCCACGAAAGGCAGATAATGGTCGGGTCCCAATAAAGTATGAACCGTGCCTATGGCGGCTGCCGACCAGCACAAAGTCACTGCGTCACTCATGGCTGATCAACAAAAAACGTTCCGCACGCCGGGCATTTGAGCCGGTCTTCCACCTTGAGCGGAGCAACCCAGCGCCCCTCGCAAAGCGCCGAGTAACACCTTCGCCCCTGCATCCCGGTCTGCTGCTTGCATTGATCGCACTCCACCGGGAAATCGTCGAAACCAAACTCCCGCTTGATGACGAAGTTGTAGCCGCAAGTGGGGTCCGCGCACACCACCCGAAAATCAGCAGTTTCCGCTGCCGCCCGCGCCCCCGCAGGCGGAGGCGGTGTTAGAAAATTCACGAATACGACAACCAGCCACGTAGCCACCAGCCCGATCACGCCGTAGACCGCAAATCGAATGCCCGGCGTTTCCCACAGCAGATACGGTTCGGAGCGGACCTCACCCACCCACTCCTTAAGCTGCTCGCGGGCGATGGGCGCATTCTGGCGAAGAAGCAAGAACCACTCGACGAACCGGTTTGGCCTCTCTTGTGCCATAAGAGTGCAACCCGCACTGGCTTCGATGCCGATATGCAGCATCGACGCGATGATCCGAGTGCTCGAAGCAATGAAGAAAGGCGTGGATAGAGCGGAATCAGTGTTCAACCGGCTGCTGCACACGGGCCGCCCGCTTGTTCGTATTAAGAACGCTCGGATCCGCCTCGAGTCGCAGCAATCGGTGCCTGGGACCTCCCGGCAAAAACCGATGGCTCTCGTCGCCGACGATTCGAAACCCGCACTTTTGATAGCAATGCACTGCCGGCTGATTGTCCGGAAAAACCACCAGGGAAACGCGGCGCGCTTCCTGCCTGCAAAACGCATCCTCCAACAGTTTGCGCACGAAAAGCCGCCCCACGCCCAGGCCTCGCTTCTGCGGATCGATTAACACGTGGCCAATCCAAAAATGTCCCGCCTCCGAGCGCATAGGATTGAGCTCACCATAAGCAACCGGCAATTCGCCCGAGCGTTCAAACCCCACCAGCGCCGCCCCGCCAACCTTTTTCCATGCGTTGATCTTGTCGCCCGTCAGCGGCGGAAGCGTCCCCGGCGCCAGCCAGCGAAGATCCTGCTCGCTCGTCACCCATGCCGCGATAGAGTCGCCCCACTTGGGAATGTAATTGGAAAGATGCATCGCACTTCCGCCAGCCACGGGCTTTCACTGGGCGTTTCGCACCGACGTGCTCACGTCAAAATCAAGGATTGCTTCCGAGTGATCAAAGGTAAAGATAAGGAGATCGCCGCAATCGAAATCGTCCCCCTCGCGCAGCACGCCGGTGCTTGCCTCGGGCCCCACCCCGCCAATGATGAGCAAATCCGCGTCGGCAATGATCAACGCCCGAATATCATCGCAGTTGCCGGAAAAAGAATTTTGTCCGCCCGCGGGAATCGCAAACTGCCTGCGCGTCCCCGTCTCTTCTAAGATTTCTTCGATGGTGTCGTCCTCATCGTCGTAAAAAAGCTCGCCCTCGACGGCGAAGTCACTATTGTTGACCATCTGGACCGTCACCCGGTTGGGGGGCAAAACGCCGACCAACCCGGGAATCGCGTCACACGCACAAAAAAAGGGTAACAGCCAAACGAACGCCGCATTTCGCATTTCAGCAACTCCGTGGCGCCTGCTTCTCATACTACGAACGCCTTGCCCACCCTCTTTCGTATTATACCGGCGGTTCATGCTCAGGCGGTAGACGTCCAAACCCGTCAGCGCCGCGAACGGCGCAACAAAAAAGAGGGGGATGATCACTCATCCCCCTCTTCAACGTCTCACAAATCTACCGTGCGTTGTCCATTATTCGAACGCACGTTGCAGCTCCCAACCCACTACGGCCAATAGCCGCGAGTGAGAATGGGGTTGCATAACCCAAATTAACCCCTTGGCTTAGGCTTGCCGCCATTGCCGTTGCCGTTGCCGCCGCGTCCGCCGCCGGTCTTGATGACCGTGCATCCGCGTTCATTTTCGGCCGCCAAGAGAGCATGGGCCCCGCTGAAATCGCCGCTCGCATACGCAGCTTGCACCATGGCGATAACTTCGGCCGTGGTGTATGCGTAGTCCACGTCGCCGTGGGCCGAGTTCAACAGTGCGGCCACCGCGTGACGACCGAGGGCGATTTCGCCGCCGCCGCCCTGAGAGAGAACTTCGAGCAGCGTGTTGGCGCCGAAGGTCGAAGTCACGCCGAACACTGCGTCATACGAATCGGTCGGGGCGTACCCGGTCCAATATTGCAGGTGGTGCGGCTGCTTCCAGAAGCCCGGGGTGCAACCATCACCGGCGCATTCGGACGGGGGCGGTTGAATCACCGTGTATTCGCATTCACCGGTCGCCGGGTTGCACTCGTCGCTCGTGCAGGGATTGCTATCGTCGCACTTGCGCGGCGGGCCGGTCTTGCAGCAGCCGTCATGGCATACTTCATCGGTGCACAGATCCCTGTCGGTGTTGGCGCAATCGGCATCCGTTACACAATCGGGCGTATAAACGCAACCCACGGCCGGATCACATGTGTCGCTGCTGCAAGGGTTGTCGTCGATGCAGACCACCTTTACAGACACGCAACAGCCGTCCTTGCATACTTCATCGGTGCACAGATCCTTGT
>JBKJYI010000199.1:0-2813 GCA_046715855.1 Phycisphaerae bacterium | reverse complement strand
GAGTCGATGAGCTTGGGATTGGCCCGCTCCTTGGGGGTCATGGACTGGATCACGGCCTCGAAGCGCGTCAACTCGGTCTCGTCGATTTCCTGGTCGCCGATCATCTCGCCCATGCCGGGCATTTTCGCAACGAGGTCCTTCATTGAACCCATCTGCTTCATTTTGCGGAGCTGCATGAGGAAGTCGTCGAGCGTGAATTTCCCGGAGGCCATCTTGCCTTCGAGCTTTTCGGCCTCGACCTGGTCGTACTGCCGGTGGGCCTGCTCAACGAGGGTGAGAATGTCGCCCATGCCCAAAATGCGGCCCGCGACGCGGTCGGGGTGGAACTCCTCGATGGCCTCCATCTTTTCGCCGACGCCGATGAACTTGATGGGCTTGCCGGTGACTTGCTTGACCGAGAGGGCGGCGCCGCCGCGCGTGTCGCTGTCGAACTTGGTGAGGATGCCCCCGTCGAGCTCGAGCTTATCGTTGAAGACTTTGGCGGTGTGGACGGCGTCCTGGCCGGTCATGGAGTCAAGGACGAGGTAGACCTGCTGCGGGCTGACGGCCTGGGCGACTTTTTGCAATTCGTCCATCAGCTCTTCGTCAATGGCAAGGCGGCCGGCGGTGTCGAGAATGACCACGTCGCGGTCCGCCTTTTTCGCGGCGCTGATGCCGTTGCGGCAGACTTTTACCGCGTTCTGGTGGCCGCGTTCGGTGTAGACGGGCACGCCGATTTGCTTGCCGATGACTTCGAGCTGGTCGATGGCTGCTGGGCGTTTGAGGTCGGCGGCGACGAGCATGGGCCGCTTGGCTTTGTCGAGCAGCATCTTGGCCATCTTGCCGCAGGTAGTGGTTTTGCCGGAGCCTTGCAAACCGGCCATGAGCAGGACGGTGGGACCGGGAGTAACGAAGGGGATTCTCGGATCGACGGGCCCCATGAGCCGCACGAGTTCATCGTGGACGATTTTGACCATGACCTCGGCGGGCTTGAGCGTGTTGATGACTTGAGCGCCGATGGCCTTTTTCTGCACCTCGTCGCAGAACTGCTTGGCGACTTCGAGGTTGACGTCGGCCTCGAGCAGGGCGGTGCGAATTTCGCGCATCACCTCGGTGACGTTGGCCTCGGTGATCTTGCCGCGTCCGCGCAGCCCGCGAAAGACATCCGTCAGCTTGTTGGTTAACGCATCAAACATGAGAGAATCGAATTCTTTCTATTGGTTGGATTTGTCGGTTAATCCTTCTGTTGCGTGCGATCGGTACTATGTATGATGAATTTCCCCGCCTAGAGGGTGTTACCATATTCCAGTAAAGACTTCAACCGCCTCTCCCGTCTTATACACGTGGTCATTTTCCGCCCATTCGATACTCAGCTCGCCACCAGGCAGGACCGTAGTAATGCTGCGCTGCGTTCGGGCTGTCACCACCCCGGCGACGCAGACGGCGCACGCACCGGTCCCGCATGCCCGGGTCGCGCCGCTGCCGCGTTCCCAGGTTCGCACCGTAACGCGAGCGGGAGAATCGACGCGCACGAAGTGAGTATTAATTCGCTCGGGGAATTCAGGGGCGTGCTCGAACAACGGACCAACGGAAGCAAGGTCCAGAAGATGCAACTTGTCCACGAACACCACCGCGTGTGGATTGCCCATCGAGACGCAAGTGACTTCATAGGTGTGGCCCCCCAGGCGCATCGGAAAGTTCACGATGCGGTCGCCGATGATCGTGGAGGGCAGGTCGCCGGGTGCCAGCGACGGGGTTCCCATGTCCACCCGCACGCGGGTGACAATGATGTGAGGGCGAAAGGGCGTCCGAGAGTCCGCGCGAACTGAAGTTCGCGGCTCGTTGGGGGACCCCCCTGTGTCCCCCCTTGGTAAGGGGGGAGGCGAGTACAGGCATTCGCAGGTTTTGATGCCGGAATCGGTTTCGACGCGGACGGCAGGGCCGGGAGCAAGGCCGCGCTCGACGGCGTATTTGGCGACGCAACGGATGCCGTTGCCGCACATCCGTCCTCGCGAACCGTCGGCGTTGTACATTTCCATGCGCACGTCTGCCATCATGGAGGGGTGGATGATGATCAGGCCATCCGAGCCAATGCCGGTGTGACGGTCTGAGATTTTGCGTGCGAGGTCGGGGGGATTTTCGACGCGCTCGGTGCGGGCGTCGACGTAAACGTAGTCATTGCCCAGGCCGTGCATCTTGGTGAAGCGCATGGCCTGATTATAGAGGCCCAGCCGGACCTATTTAAGGCCCGGCGTGTTACCAAGGGCCTCGATCATCTTGAGCGCCGCCGGGCCGGCGAGGACCACGAGAATGGCCGGGAAAATAAAGAGGATCAGCGGGGCCATGAGCTTGACGGTGGTCTTTTGGGCGCGTTCTTCGGCGGCTTGGCGACGCTTGACGCGGAGGGCGTCGGACTGATTGCGGAGGGCCTTGGCGATGCTGGTGCCAAAGCGTTCCGCCTGGTTGATGATGGCGACGAGGGAGCGGACCTCGTCAAGGCCGGTGCGGGTGCTCATGTTGGCGAGCGCTTCATGGCGGGGGATGCCCATCTGTGATTCGAGAGTGACAAGTTGAAGTTCCTCAGAGAGCGTGGGATGAACTTTCTTCATTTCGTCGCCCACGCGTTGGAACGCTGCGTCGAGACCCAATCCCGACTCGACGGAAATCACCATCATGTCCAGGGTGTCGGGTAGACCATTCTTGATAATACCCCGTCGTTTGGACACGGCGGAACTCAACCACAGATTCGGCGCCAGAAATCCAAGCCCCATCGCAGTGGTTACAATACCTATGGCATTGGGGATGCTTACGCCGCGGGCCCAGACGTATCCAAC
>JBKJYI010000198.1:0-2729 GCA_046715855.1 Phycisphaerae bacterium | reverse complement strand
CCCTTGGGAACGCCGCGCAGCTCGATGCCCACCTTGACCCGCACGCGCTCGTTGAGGTCGACGCGGGCTAGGTCAAGATGTACCGGCGTATCCGCGAAGTGATCGTATTGCACGTCCTTGATGAGATACGGCTTGACCTCGCCGCGCACGTCCACCTTCAGCGTCCGCGCCCCCCGCTTGAGGGCGATCTCGACATCGTGCTGATTGAGGGAGACCGACTCGGGGGGCTCGCCGTGACCATAAATCACCACCGGCAATTTGCCTTCTTTTCGCAGGGCACGGGCCTTCCGCGTCCCCTGGGCCTGCCGTTGTTCACTTTTTAGCGACATCGTTTCCATCAAAACTTCTCCTGGATCGATCAACAAAACAAAGCGCTGACCGATCGGTGTTCATGAATGCGTCGAATCGCCTCTCCCACCAGATTGGCTACGGAGAGGACCGTCAGGTTTTTCAGCCGCGCACAAATATCCGACCTTTGCGGAATGGTGTCGGTGACCACAATTTCGTCGAAGCCCGCTTCGGCCAGACGCTCTACCGCAGGACCCGCGAATACCGCGTGAGTCGCGGCGACATACACTCCCACGGCTCCATGCTCGCGAGCGAGCTTGGCCGCCTCGCAGACCGTGCCGGCGGTGGTGATCATGTCGTCGAACATCATCACGTTCTTGCCCTTGACGCTGCCCACCATGGTGACGGCCACCGTGGACTCGCTGGAGACGCGTTTCTTATAAATGACGGCGAGCTCGCCGCCGATCCGCGTGGCGAAATCGCTGCCGAATTTCATGTTGCCCACGTCCGGAGAGAGCAGCACAGTATTGGGGATCTTTTTGTCCATGAAGTGCTTGGCCAGCACCGGGACGGCAGTCAGGTGATCCACCGGAATGTCAAAAAACCCTTGAATCTGGTCGGCATGCAGGTTCATGGTCAGTACGCGGTTGATGCCCGCGGACATCAGCATGTTGGCCACGAGCTTTGCGGTGATGGGGGTGCGGCCCTCCGACTTGCGGTCCTGCCGGGCGTATCCGTAGTACGGAATGACTGCGGTGATGCGCTTGGCGCTGGCCCGCCGGAGGCAATCGATAAAAATCAAAAGCTCCATCAGGTTGTCGTTCACCGGCGGACACGTCGGCTGAATGATGAACACGTCCTTGCCGCGAACGTCCTCGTCCACTTTGACGAGCATCTCGCCGTCGGGAAAGCGCCCGAGGGTCACGCCGGCGCCCTCCAGATGCAAATAGGAGCAGATTTTGCCCGCCAATTCCTTGCCCGCCGTGCCGCCAAAAACGACAACGCCGTTGGGATCGCGGTCGCCCGATTTCTGACTCGACCAGCTCATGACGCCGCAACCTCCATCCGTACCGACGGACCCACCACGGCACCGTCGTCGCAACTTTCGCCGGGTTTCACGTGCGCAAACGGACCGACGCGGCAGCCTTCGCCGATCGTCGCGCCCTGGCCGATGAAACTGAATGGATAGATCACCGTATCTGTTCCCACCGACACGTCCGCCTCGACCCACGTATTGTCAGGGTCCACTATGGAGACGCCGTCATTGAGCAATGCACGCTGGAAGCGGTCTTGCATGGCCCGGCTCACCATGGCCAGGTCGAGACGCGAATTGATCCCCAGCGAGTCGCCGGGCTGCACCTTTACCAGGGCTGAAACCTTGTCGCCGGCGTCGCGGAACATGCTTACCAGGTCGGTCAAATAGTACTCACCCTTGCTCGCATTGGGCGTAAGCCGGGCCAGGCCATCCATGAGCTTGCCGGATTCAAAGCAGTAGTAGCTCACATTCACTTCGCCAATCGCAAGCTGCGCGTCGCTGCAATCGCGATGCTCGACAATCGAAACCAAATCGCCGTTCGCATCCCGCACAATTCGCCCTTACCCCGTCGGGTCGTCGAGTTCCGTCGTTGCGATGGTCAGCGCGTCGCCGCGCTCCACCCGCACATCCACCAAATCCGCGAGAGTTTCGCGCCGCACCAGCGGCATATCACCGGCCACCACCAGCACCGATCCTTCGAAACCGGCCAGCGCCTCGCGGCAGCACATCACCGCATGCCCTGTCCCGCGCTGCTCATTCTGCTCGATAAACACGAGATCGCGATCCGCCGAAAAACGCTCCACGACTTTTTCCTTTTCGTGGCCCACCACCACCAGAATCCGATCCACCCCTGAAAGCCGGCACGCACTCAGGACATACGACAGCATCGGCCGCCCGCAAATCTCGTGCAGCACCTTGGGCAGCTCGCTGCGCATCCGCGTGCTCTTGCCGGCGGCCAGGACGATGGCAGCTACCTCAGCCAAGAACCGCCTCCGAATGTCGAACGTCGAATATCGAAGATCGAATCAGGTATTTCACGGCCTCACCATTTTCATTCGATCTTCGTCATTCGTAATTCGCCATTTCGCCACTTACCCGGCCAGGACTCGAACCTGGAAAACCAGGACCAAAACCTGGTGTGTTGCCAATTACACCACCGGGCAATCAAATCACGCCGACTCAAGGCCGGTCGAGAAAGACCAATACTAATTCCGCGAAACAAACGATGGGATCGCGGCGGCCAAACCAACCGAGGCCTGAACGCTCCGCCGCCAGGGAGGAACGCCCATTATCCCACCGGCCAAAGGGCCGGCCGGACACGCCCACACGGGTTGATCGCAAGTCGTTCTCGGCCGGAAAGGTCCCAAAAGCCCGCCCACAACCGAGCCGGGCAGGGTACGGGCAG
>JBKJYI010000197.1:0-11384 GCA_046715855.1 Phycisphaerae bacterium | reverse complement strand
AACTTGTCGGTGGAGGCGGAGGCGATGACGCCATCCCACGGCGAGGAGGCGGAGGCAAGGCGTTTTTTGGGGATTCGGCCCGCGAGGTGAGCGAGGCGGCCGGCAAGGCAGGCGTGCGCCATTGCGGAAGCCATGCGCACCGGATCGCGGGCGGAGGCAATGCCGGTGTTCAGCAGCACGCCGTCGGCGCCGAGTTCCATGGCGATGGCGACGTCGGAAGCCGTGCCGACGCCGGCGTCCACGATCACGGGGTAGGAGGGGTCGTTCTCCTTGAGATACTCGATGCACAGGCTGATGCTGGCGGGGTTGAGGATTCCTTGGCCGCTGCCAATGGGGGAACCGAGCGGCATGACGCTGGTTGCGCCGGCGTCTTTGAGCTTTTTGCAGAGGATGGGATCGTCGTTGGTGTAGGCAAGCACTTCGAAGCCGGCGGCGACGAGTTCCCTGGTGGCCTCCAGTGTGCCGAGGGGATCGGGCAGTAGCGTCTTCTTGTCGGCGAGAACTTCGATTTTGACCCAGCGGGCACCGGGGTTATCCAGGCCTTCGAGCAATTCTCGCCCCAGCCTGGCGGCGCGAACGGCATCGCGTGCCGTGAAGCAACCGGCCGTGTTGGGCAAAATGGTGATGCGGTCGAGGTCGAGGTGGTCGAGGATACTTTCGTTTTTTTTGCCCCCCTCGGAAGTGAGCACGTCGCGGCGGACGGCGACTGTCACAACCTGGCACTCCGCAGCGGCCAGAGCCGCCTTCATGGTCTCATAGTCGGCGTATTTTCCGGTGCCCACGAACAATCGAGAAGTGAATTGAAACGAGCCGACTTTATACCCCGCGCCGTGCATCAGCCGCCCCCCACGAAGGTAACCACTTCTAGGCGGTCGCCAGGGTTTAAGCCGGTTCGGTCAAAATCCTTGCGGGGCACGAGCTCCTCGTTGAGTTCGACGGCGACACGAATTGGGGCGAGGTCGAGCGTTTTGAGCAATTGCGCAATCGTCGCCACAGGCTCCAACTCATGCGAAACACCATTGAGGACAATCTGCATGGATTCAATATCTCCGGAACTTCCAGCAAAACATTATAGCGGACGAGTCGGCTCACTCAATTTGGACCCGCCCGCGCGGAGTATTTCGATTGGGCTTCACGGCCCATGTGGCGGCGAAGCTTGCGCCAATCGTATTGAAAATCAGATCCCACAATGTGTTCTCATAGCCGCCGACGTTTGTTTCGGGTATGAGCGTGACCGCCAGAAACTCGACAATTTCGTTGAGCGCACCCAGGCCGCAACCCATAAGAGCTACCAGGATGATCAAAGTCAGGCGGCGCGGCGCCCCCGGGTCAAGCATGCCGCTTAAAATGTGAAAACACACTAACGTGGCCGTGCCGAAACCAAAGGCGTGAACAAGTTGATCGTATCGGATGAAGGCGGGAATCAGCTGAATATTGTACAGGACGTTGCCGCCGACGTGGATGTTGCCGCCGGCCATATGCAGCAGACCCCACAGCGATAGGCCCCACAAAATGACCAGGTCGAATTGGATGGTTCGCTGTTTGATGAGAATCCATGCGGCCAAGAACAGCACCACGCCGGCATAGAGAATAAATTCGTAATTATGCCTGGTCAGGGCGATCGCAACGAACACAACCATGTAGGCGGCACTGAAGAGAATGACCGGGAGATCGCGACGGTTTTGGTGGAGCAAAGGAAGCACGGTTGTTTTTATAGCACCTCATTAAGGCCCCGCAACGGCTTGGTTGCCCGAGCCGCTCTGCATTCATAGAATATGCCGGTTGGCTGATCCCACCGCGTTTCAAGCCCTCGAGGAGGTTTTCATGGCCCGCAACTGGCTGCTCGCAATCCCGGTTTTTAACGAGCAAAAGCACCTCCTCCGAGTTTTGGGGCAGGCCCAGGCGCGGGCCCCTCACGTGCTGGTCATCGATGATGGGTCCACAGACGCCACGCCGGAACTTCTGCGGGAGGCGCCTGATGTTCACGTTATCACCCATCTTGAGAATCGGGGGTATGGAAAGAGCCTGGCCGACGCGTTTTGCTTCGCCCAGCGGCATGATTTCTCGTGGCTCATCACCATGGATTGCGACGAGCAGCACGAGCCATCCTGCATCGGGGCATTCCTGGCTGCCGCGGATGAGAACGACGCCGACATCATCAGCGGGACGCGGTATCCCGGGGGGTGGAACAGTGAGAACGGCGCACCGGCCGACCGGCGGAATATCAACCGGCAAATTACCGAGACGCTCAATCGCCGCCTGGGATTGCGGCTCACCGACGCATTTTGCGGGTTTAAGGCCTATCGCGTTTCGAGCCTGGCTGTTTTCGAAATCACCGTGCCGGGATACGCAATGCCCATGCAGCTCTGGGTTCAGGCGGCGCGGGCCGGATTGCGGATTCGCGAGCTCCCGGTGCCTTTGATCTACAATGACCCGACGCGGCATTTCGGCGGTTTGCTCGATGATCCAAACGTCCGCCTTCAGCACTATCTCGAAGTCATGGAGCGCGAAATCCGCGAGCCTGCGACGATGTTGCCGGAGCCCGTACCAAGTCATTGTGGGCATGCCCGGCAATGCTCGACTACCAGCAATTAACCGCTCCCGCTCGGCATGGCGGCGTGCTGGTTGCTCCTGATCCTTCCTCGTGGGCGCGGCTTGTGCTCGAGAACGCGGTCGCCCTTGACGCCTCAACTATTCAAATTTCCGGGTCAACGCTGGCGGCGCTGCGAAAAGAGACACGCAGACGATTGCTGCACGGGGCCGGCCCGCCGGTCATTATGGTGGGGCATCAGCCGGATTTCATTCACGCGGGTGTATGGGCCAAAAACGTGGTAGGCCACCGGCTGGCTCGCGCGCTCAATGGCGTGGCCGTTCACCTTGTAGTCGATAGTGATGCACCGAAGCGATTGTCAGTCCGAATCCCGGTCACCAGCGGCGAGGCCAGGGTCGTTCGCGAGGTGCAGGCGGGGACGCTTCGCCCGGGATATGCTTACGAGCAGATTCCGTCACTTGCAGAATCCGACATTGAAAGAGTCAAGTCGGAAATCGCCGGTTTGCTGGGTGAGCGCTTTGGCGGATCATCGCTCACATCTTATTTCGCGGGCTTTGCGGAGTCGCGATCCAATTGGGTATCCCAAGCGGTGGCCGGCCGCCGCCGGGTTGAATCCGATTTCGGGGTCGAGCTTCAGGATTTGCGCATCCGCGATGCCTGGTGGTCGCCTCTGGCCGCACATTTGCTGCTGGATCATCAGGCATTTGCCCGCGCGTACAATGATTCCATTGCCGAATACCGCGTCCAACACAAGGTTCGAACGGCGAACCGGCCTATTCCCGAACTGGCTTTTGAGGGCGAGAGAATCGAACTGCCCTTCTGGCTTTACTCTGCTGACCGGCCTCGCAGCCGCGCGTTTTGCGCCGGTGATCGAGAGTATGTCACGATCTGTGCGCAGTCCGATCCAATCGTCACGCTGTCACGAGATCAAATTGAAAATAGCGATGATGTTGTCGAACTCGTGCAAAAGGAGAGCGGATGGCTGTTTCGGCCTCGGGCGCTGATTACGACGATATGGGCGAGATTGTTTCTGGCTGATCTGTTCGTTCACGGGATTGGCGGAGCGAAGTATGATCGCATTAGCGGTTCCATAATAAAACGCTATTTCCAGTTAGCCCCACCGGAGATTTCCTGCGTGACGGCAACTCTGTATTTGGAGCCGGGCTGTGGGCAAGAGAGCACCAAGTCGAATCACGAACAGAAGCTGCGGGATGCGACCTGGAACCCGCACCGGCACTTAGATCAAACCGACTCGACGGAGTTGAATTCTTTGCTGGAACAACGCCGCGCCGCGGCGCGGTTGTCCGATGAACTCCGCCGCGATCATCGCGAGGACTGCGGCGGGCGAAAATCGGCTTACCAGCTGATTCACTGTCTCAACGAACACATTCACGCCCTGCGCCCGGATTTGTTGGACGGTCCACGACTGGAACTGGAACGCTGGCAGCGTGAAATGGGGAATAGGCGAGTCGCCTGTGATCGGGAGTATTTCTTCGCATTGCATTCCCGCTCGAACCTCGAATTGCTGCTGGACGCCCTGCCCCAAGCGTCAGACTTTGTGTAGTAACAATGCTGGCCATAAAATACTTTGGTAGCGGACAAGCGGGGAATCGAAGTATCGTACGCGCCGATTTTGATATGTTCCGTGCCGAGGAGAATGCTCATGAGCGACGGGAAATTACACATCGATTCCGATTGGAAAGCCGAAGCCGCCAGGGAAAAAGAGCGACTCGCGGCGCAGGAGAAAACGCCAAAGCCCGCCAGTGATAGTCAGACGGCTCCGGCGTTTATCGAGCTGCTTAATCTGCTGGCCATGCAGGCGGTGATTGCGCTGGGGGGCTATCAGGGACCCGGTGGCGAGCGCATCCCGGCCAATCCCGCCACCGCTAAGCATCATATCGACCTGCTGGAGATCCTCGACAACAAGACGGCGGGTAACCTGACGGAAGAGGAAAAGCGTGCGATGGACAGCGTGTTGTATGAACTGCGCCTGCAGTACGTTCAGGCGGTCAGCGCCCCGCGTGGTGGCGGGATTCCCAAGCCGCCGGTGGCGAGTGCGTAATTTGGCGGTGGCCGCGAGGGCGCCCGGAAGGGTGAGAATTCTGTGATCCGAGGTCGGGCGTGCCCATAGCCGTCATCCCCATTCGCACCGAGGCAGCAGTTCGCGGCTCGCCGCTGGCAAACTATTGGCTCATTGCGATCAACATTGCCGCGTTTCTGGTGTTCGGCACGAGTTTCGCCGGTGAGGCGGCTCAGGAATTCGCCCGCGAGCATTTGTATTTTCGTTCGTACCCCACGCAGTTTCATCATTTTTTTACCTACCAATTCCTGCACGGCGACGCGGGGCATTTGCTGGGAAACCTGCTGTTTTTGTGGGTGTTCGGCAACAGCGTTTGCGGGAAAATGGGCGGCGGCCCGTACCTGCTCTTTTATCTCGCCTGCGGCGTGTTCGCGGCGTGGGTGAACGCGATGTTCAAGCTCGACCCGTTTTTCCTGATTGGGGCGTCGGGCTCCATCGCCGGCGTGACCACGGCATACCTGGCCCTTTTTCCACGAAGTTACGTGACTGTCCTGGTGTGGTTGTTTTTCTTCATTCAGTTTTTCGAACTCCCCGCGATGGTGCTGATTGGTTTGAAGATCATTGTCTGGGACAACATCCTGGCCCCGCGGGTAAGCGGCGGTGGCGAGCAGGTGGCGTACCTCGCTCATCTGGGCGGATACCTGTTCGGATTTGTGGGCGCGCTGGCCATGCTGATAGTGCGCGGGATTGCGCGCGATCAGTTCGATATTCTAGCGCTTTGGGGTCGCTGGCGGCGGAGAAAAAGCTGGGAGCGGCCTCAACCGCGGCGGGTTGACCGTCCTGGGGCCATCGATCCTGAGAAACAGAAGGCCGAAGCGATTTTCTTCGACCAGATTGCCGATTTGCGGAGTCGAATTGCCGAAGACATCGGCCAGCGGGCAATGGGTCCGGCTCTGGAGCAATACGAAAAGCTGCAATCGCTTAGTGCCGGTCAGGTTCTGCCGGAGGCCCTGCAACTCGAAATTGCCCGCGAGTATTACCGGCGGGGTCAGTTTCCGGCTGCGGCGCACGCGTTTGGGCGATTCGTTGATTGCTATCCGGAAGCCGGCGAGACGCCCAACATCCGGCTTTTGCTGGGGATTATCCATGCCCGCGATTTGAAGCAATATGACGTCGCGGAGCGTTTGCTTTCGGATTCGATGCGCGGGCTGCGCGACGATGATCGCCGCGAGCAGTGCCTGCTTTGGCTTCGCAATGTTCGCGCGGCGCTCGGAAAAGCGGAACCCGATCTGGCACATTGAGTCGTTTGCCTCGTACCCAAGAGGATGGAGAGTGGTGGCCTGATGCCCGACATCGCATATGTGAACGGAGTCTTCAGCGCCCTTGCGGATGCAAAGGTGTCGGTGGAGGACCGCGGATTTCAATTCGGCGACGGCGTGTACGAGGTCATCGCGGTCTACGGAGGGCGGCCTTTTCTTCTCGATCGGCACATGCGCCGGCTGCGAACCAGTGCCTCGGCGATCGGGATTCCGTACGATTTCGACGCCAATCCGCTTGACGAAGTGATCGCGGTGGGGCTCCGCAAGTCGGAGTACGAGGACGCCCTGGTCTATATTCAACTAACCCGAGGGGCGGCGCCGCGCTCCCACATTATTTCGCCGGGCCTGCAGCCCACGACCGTGGTCACGTTTCGTCGATTGCCGGAAGTGCCGGGCGAAGTGAGATTACGTGGGGCGGCCTTGATGACTGTGCCCGACGACCGCTGGGGCAGGTGCTACATCAAGGCGATCACTTTGCTGCCGAATATCCTGGCTCGGAATGAGGCGATGCGGCGCGGCTTCGACGATGCCTTATTCGTGGGTCCGCGTGGCGAAGTTCGCGAATGCACGTCGGCCAATATTTTCTTGATCCGCGGGGACTCCATGTTTACGCCGCCGCGCGATGAATCCGTATTGCACGGCGTCACGCAGGATTTCCTTCAGGAATGTGCGGTGGCAGTGGGGATGGTCATGATGGAGGAACGCTTCAACGTCGCGGCGTTATGCGCCGCCGAGGAAGCGTTTATGTCCAGCACGTCGAGCGAAGTCCTGGCCGTCACTCGAATTGATGATCACCGGATCGGAACCGGTCCGGGCCCGAAAACGCTTCAACTTTTCAACGAATTCCGCACTCGCTCGCGAGGGATTTAACCACGAAGGCGTGAAGTACACGAAGAATAGGAATGTGAAAGCAAGCAACCTTGCAAGAGATTGGCTTTGAAGAAGTCTTCCTAATTCCATTATCCAAAACAATCGACTTCGTGCTCTTCTCGCCTTCGTGGTTCAACCCGCCTGTCCGATTTTGCGTTCGCGCATGCGGGCGAGGCGGATGCCCAGCTCGAACAGAAGATACATCGGCACAGCCAAGAGCATCTGGCTCAGCACGTCGGGGGGCGTCAGGACGGCGGCGACGATGACGATGGCGAGGAGGACGTAGCGCCGCGATGAGGCCATCGTGCTGACCGACACGAGGTTGGTCCACGCTAAAAAGCAGACGACCAGCGGCGTTTCGAAGGCCAGGCCAAAGGCAAGGCCAAGTTGCAAAACAAAACTGATATAGGGGTCGATGGCGAACTCGCTGAAGATTGCAGGGGCAGTGGGACCGGGCTCGAGAGCAACGGAATAAAGGCCGTCGGACGTTTGGATCACGAGTCGGCCGCTGGAGGAATCCACGTACACCGGCGGACCGTCGGGCTGGGGATTGCCTTGGAACTCGGGAATGTTGAGTGAGTTTTGTGGCTGCGTATTGGGAGGCGGCGAAAGCGGTGCGTCCAAGAGGGAGCGGTAAAACGGCGATGGCTCGCCAACGATGATGTCGAACTCGCGATTGAAGGAGATAAAAAACTGCAACATGATCGGCAGCACGATGAAGTACAAAAACACGAGGCCGATTGCGAACAAGAACGACGAGGCCCAGGTCAGCTTGCGGGCGAATTGCTGCTCGCGGGGATAAAGCCCGGAGGCCACGAATCGCCAGGCTTGATGCAGGACCCAGGGCATGGAAATGATGAGCCCTGCCAACAGCGACATTTTGACATAGGCGGCGAAAGTGTCTGTGGGACTGAGCGACTGGAGCCGAGCTTGCATGCCATTGGCCCGCTGGACCATGAAGTGCGGCCAGAAGATGACGGCGAGGACGGTCTTGCCGAAGATCAAGGCGACGCCGGCTGCAAGTGCGACGCCGATGAGAGCGCGAATCAGGCAGGAGCGCAGCTCTTCCAGGTGGTCGCCGAAGGACATTCGGGCGGTGTCCACCGGGTCGGCGTCGTCATTGCCGAGCGGATCGCTTTGCGGGTGAATCTTTTCTTGCATTCGGTGCGAGGTCCTGGACTCTGTGAGCGCGGGCCAGCTTGGGCAGATATTTTAATGCAACGCGTCCCTGAGTGTTATCGGCCAGTGCACCCGGCGGGTCGAAACAGAGCGTTGCGTGGCATGCCCAAGCCCAGCATCACCGGTCGCCGGCATGGAATCCGTGAAGCATGGCGGCGCTTCGCTTGGTCATGGCACCCAATGGGGCTCTGCAATTGCATGAAATTTGAAATTCATGGTTCACGGACGGTCCATTCGCCGTGGGGGGTGCGGGTGAATTGCAGGATGTCGTAGTCGCGTTTGCGGAGCTCGCTGTTCTTACCGTCGATGCTGAGGACGACGAGTTTTTTCCAGTTAATGGCGATGCGGCTGGTGTCGAGGGCGAACTCGGCCACGTCGCTGGTGGTGATGCTGAGCTTGTTGCGGTCGGCGTCGAAGGAGCCGGTGGCCCAGCCGCCTTTGGCCTTGTCGGCGATTTTTTGAACGAAGAGCCAGCGGTCCGAGTCGTCGGCGGGGACGGGCAGGTCTACGCGGGTTGGAATAGTAGATGGAAGCGCAGGTGGGGGCTGAGCGGGCTCATCGGACTTGGATGGCGTTGATGTGGGCTTTCGGCAGCTCGGGTTCAAAGCGAAAACGATAAGCAGTGACCAGCAAAGCTGCGCACTGATCATTTGGCAAGTTCCGAGTCGTCGCGACTTCACGCTGATTGCCAGTTCCACGCACTTATTGTACGGTCTGACTTCGTGTCAGATGCAATCGAAACGCGAAGTGGCAGCGGTCGGCCGAGAATTCGTTCGACAACGATTCTGGCCGTACGGCGCGGCAACGTGGTGGCCATGGGAGGCGACGGGCAAGTCTCGCTAGGACAGACGGCCGTGAAGCACGATGCCAAGAAGATTCGCCGGCTGGATGAGGGCAAGGTGCTGGCCGGGTTTGCGGGTTCGGCGGCGGATGCATTTGCCCTGCTCGATCAGTTTGACGGCAAGCTTCAGCAGTACAAGGGGAATTTGCGGCGGGCGGCGATTGAGCTGGCCAAGGAATGGCGGACGGACCGCGTGCTGAGGCGATTGGAGTCGCTGTTGGTGGTGGCTTCGTCGGAGGCGATGTTGTTGATTGGCGGTTCGGGGGACGTGATCGAGCCGAGCGACGGCATCATCGGAATCGGGTCGGGGGGCATGTACGCGGTGGCGGCGGCGCGGGCGCTGTTGGCAGAGACAACCTTACCGCCTGCGGAGATTGTGCAAAAATCGTTGGTGATTACAGCGGACATATGTGTGTATACGAACGATCATATTACGGTTGAAACGTTGTAGAAAACGTCAAAACGTCAAAAAGTCAAAAAGTCAAAAAGTCAAAACGTCAAAACGTCAAAACGCGGAAGAAACGTCGCAGTGCCGGAATGTGGAACAGCGTAAACAAATAGAATGAGATGGTGGGCACGGCCCACCCTACCAATGGATAATCTGACACCACAGGAAATTGTCGAGGCTTTGGACCGGCATATTGTCGGTCAGAAGGCCGCCAAGCGGGCCGCGGCGATCGCCATTCGCAATCGCTGGCGGCGGCGGCAACTGCCCGAAGGGATTCGCGACGAGGTGATGCCTGCGAACATCATTTTGATTGGCCGGACGGGGGTGGGAAAAACGGAAATCGCACGCCGTTTGGCGGGGCTGGTCAATGCGCCGTTCATCAAGGTTGAGGCCACGAAATACACGGAGGTCGGTTATCACGGGCGCGACGTGGAGAGCATGGTGCGCGACCTGGTGGAGGCGGCGGTTCGCATCGTCCGAGACGAGCAGACCGAGGTCGTGAAGGAGGAGGCCGAGCGGCTTACGGAGGAAAGTTTGATTGACTCGCTTTTGCCGCCGACTCCGCACGACGTGGACGCCGCGGCACAGGAACCTGAAGTGGCCGAGCGACGGAATCGCAGCCGCGAAAAGTTTCGCACTCAGCTGCGGGCGGGCGAGCTCGAGGAAAGCAATGTTGAGATTCTGGTCGAGAGCAAAGCCCCGGCGGTGAGCATTATGGCTCCGCTGGGGATGGACAATCTCGACCCGGACATGCAGGGTTTTCTCGAGAAGCTGATGCCCTCGTCGCCAAAGAAACGATCCGTTCCGGTGCACGAGGCGCGCAAGGTGCTTTACGCCCAGCAATGCGACCGGCTCATCGACCGCGACAAGGTGACGGAGATGGCGATTCGACGGACGGAGGATTCCGGGGTCATTTTTCTCGACGAAATAGATAAGCTGGCTTCGACCGGGCAGACGCACGGACCGGATGTTTCTCGGCAGGGCGTGCAGCGCGATTTGCTGCCCATAATCGAAGGCTGCACGGTAAATACGCGATACGGGCCGGTGAAGACAGACCATGTTTTGTTTGTGGCCGCCGGGGCGTTTCACTCCAGCAAGCCAAGTGACCTGATGCCGGAATTGCAGGGGCGGCTGCCGATTCGGGTGGAACTGGAGGACCTGACCCAGGCGGACTTTGTGCGTATTTTGACTGAGCCGCAAAATGCGCTGACCAAGCAGCAGGTCGCCCTGCTGGCCACCGAGGGCGTTTTTCTGGAGTTCACGCCGGACGCGATCGAGGCGCTGGCCGACATTGCGTACAAGCTCAACCAGTCGCTGAGCAACATCGGGGCGCGGCGGCTGATGACGGTGATGGAAACGCTGACCGAAGAGATCAGTTTCGATGCGCCCTCCCGCAAGAATGAAACCATTCGCATCGACCGCGCCTACGTCGAGAAACGCCTCCGCGATTTAAGCCAGGACGTCGATCTATCGAAGTTCATCCTTTAGCATGGGAATGATCGATGCCTGCCGAGATGATCCCCTATCGATTTCCGCGGCTGGCTCTCGACGAGCAGCACCGCCTTGTGGACGCCCTTCTGGGGAAAATGGAAGCCCGCCGGTCGTGCCGTTTTTTCAGCGATGAGCCGGCACCCCGCGACCTCATCCAAAAGGTCATCGCCATCGGACATTCCGCCCCCAGCGGCGCGAACCGGAAGCCGTGGCGGTTTGTGGCCGTGGATGATCCCGCCATCAAACGAGAGATTCGCGTGGCTGCGGAAGCGGAGGAGCGGGAAAGCTACGACCACCGGATGCCGCCGGAGTGGCTGGCGGCTTTGGAGCCGCTGGGCACCGGGCCTGAAAAGCCGTTTCTGGAGATTGCCCCGTGGCTGATCGTCTTGTTTCGAATTGATTGGGAAGAAATCGACGGAATGCGGTATCACAACTATTACCCTGCTGAATCGACGGGGATTGCCGCCGGGTTTTTTCTCATGGCCTGCCACCAGGCGGGGCTGGCGACGCTCACGCACACTCCCAGTCCGATGGGTTTTCTGCGGACGATTCTCCGCCGGCCCGCGAACGAAAAGCCGTATCTACTCATTCCCGTCGGCTACCCGGCCGTCGATTGTGTGGCACCGGACGTTTCGAAAAAGCCGTTGAGCCAAGCGCTTCAGTGG
>JBKJYI010000196.1:0-5172 GCA_046715855.1 Phycisphaerae bacterium | reverse complement strand
TTAGAGGTGCAGAAGTTCTGGCGAGTTTGCGCAAAGCGAGCCGGTCATGAACTTCTCATAGACGACGGTCGCCTGTTGGGAAAGATCCATAAACCCGATCGTGCCGCTACTGCCGATGAGCTGGTGCAGGACTTCTTTGACGGTCTCCAGGTCAGCGTCCTTCATTGCGCTGTGCAGGCGTTCCATGCGGTCGGGCAATCCTTGAGCGAAATCGGCGCGGACTTCGCTCAAGCGGTGCGTGACGGCGCCGGGGGGACGGTTCTCGGCGGGCGGCGTTGAATCGAGGTACGCGGAGGCGAGCTGCACGAGATGTTCGAGCGAGATGGGCTTTGGCCACAGGTCATCGAAGCCCGCTGCAAGAATTCGATCACGTTGGGTCTGGGTGGTGGACGCGGTCAGCGCGATCAAGGGGCCTGTGTAGTTCAACTCGCGAATGGCTCGAGCGGCCTGCATTCCATCGATTTGCGGCATGCGAAGATCGAGCAAAATGAGATCATAACTTGTTGTCTTGACTGCCTCGATGGCCAAAAATCCATTCGCGACGGTGTCTACGCTGACTCCGGCTCGTTCCAGGGCAAACTTGAGAAGTCCCCGCACTTCGTCGGAATCTTCGGCCAATAGTACGGAGCCGCGAAGAGTCAGCTGCGAGTTCGGCGACATCTCGCAATGTGCATGCCACCAAGTCCGGGCCGCGTCCGGCGTGATCCAGGGAGCTTCACCAATCGGTCCGACGGGAATACGAAGGCAAAAAGTGCTGCCGGCACCCGGCTCGCTGCGGACTTTGAGACCGCCTCCCAGTCGATGAGCAATCCAGCGGGCCAGCGGCAGGCCAAGTCCCATTCCGCTGGGGAGCATTTCGCTACCGCCGCTGAGTTGAGTAAAGGGTTCAAAGATGCGGTTGAGGTCGGTGTGTGCAATGCCTTCGCCGGTGTCTTCGACGAGAACGGTTAAGAAAGGTGAACGCTCGATGATTTCCACATTGACCTTGACATGAACATGGCCCCGGATGGTGAACTTGATGGCATTGTGCACCAGATTGATGACCGCCTGGGTCAGGCGTTTGCGATCGGTGGTGATTTGCTCCGGCACGTTGTTCTCGTAGATAAATTGATAGTCAATCGGATTCCTGATCAGTGGAGCGGTGACCGCGTACACGTCGGCCATGATTTCCGGCAGGGAGCATAATGCCCGGGTCACTTGCATGCGTCCCGCTTCAATACGCGATTGATCGAGCAAGTCATCCACCAGCGAGAGCAAATGGCGGCCGCTGCGCAGAACCACTTCGCCGTGGTCGTTGATCTGATCGGGGTTGAGCCCGCCGCCGCGAATGATCTCGGCGGCGCCGAGGATGGCCATGATCGGGGTACGAATTTCGTGGCTGATGTTGGCGAGGAATCGGCTCTTGGCTTTGCTGGCCTGCTCCGCGGCCTCTTTCGCCTGAATCATCTGTTCCTCTGCTCGCTTGCGATCCGTGATGTCGGTGGAGATTCCGCACACCGCGACCGGCTGCCCGCTGGCATCAAGAATCGGAACTTTGACGGAGATATAGGTATGGAGTCCGTCGTCATGGGGAACGGTCTCTTCGAGCTCCAAAGGCAATCGGGTCTCCAATACCTGGCGGTCGTTCGCTCGAAGTTTTTGCGCGAGATCGGCGGGAAATATCTCGAAATCGGTGCGGCCCCGCACTTGCGAGTTGGATATGTGAAAGAGTTCCGCATACCGGCGGTTGGCCAACTCGTACCGTCCGTTCACATCCTTCACGTAGATCACCGCGGTGGTGTGGTCCAGGATGGATTGCAATCGCTGCTCGCTTCTGCTGAGTAATTCCTCCGCGTGCTTGCGCTGGGAAATGTCCACGATCACCGTTACGAAGTATTTTGGCTGGCCGTCTGGCGCTCGCACCAGAACGGAGCTGAGGTCCGCCCAGAAGGTTTGGCCATCACGGCGAATATAGCGCTTTTGCGTAAAGTACGTGGGATGCTCCCCGGAGAGCATTTTTTGGAAATGCTCGGAATTTCGAGATAAGTCCGAAGGATGGGTCAGGTCGGCCCAGCTTTTTCGAAGCATTTCCTCGGGAGGGTATTGAAACAGTTCGCAAAGATGAGGGTTCACCTTGAGAAACTTCCCATCAATGCCCACGTGAGCAAGACCGACCGCCGCCTGTTCGTACATTGCGCGATAAAGTTCGAAATCGTCAGGCGTTGCAGCTTGGCCTTCCGATGTCATGGTTGCGGTCCGTCAGATAAGAGGTTCTGCTAGAACTGCCGGGATGAGGTGGACGAAGAATTCTTGATTCCCGCCGTGTCCGCGAAGAGGGCTCGACGTGACTGCGGCCACATTAAAATGACATGCTTTTGCGTCCGCGAGGATTGATTGCATCACGCCGGGACAGGCATCGTCTGGTAGGACTCCGTCGACGAGCAGGTCAGACGGTGCTTCGTAGTGCGGTTTAAAAAGAGAGATCACGCTTCCGGAAGGCTTGATGACGCGCCGCACGTTGGGGAGCACATGGCGTTGAGCGGTCCAGCCGACATCGAGGGTGACCAGGTCAACCTCTTCGGGCAGGGTGACATGCATGGCGTTGACGCGTTCCATCACCACGACGCGAGGGTCCTTGCGGAGCTTCCAACCCAGCGTGCCGTACGATGTGTCAACCGAATAGACTTTTTGTGCACCCCGTTGAAGCAGGCAATCGACGAACCCCCCGATGTGACTTCCGAAGTCGGCGCAGGTCAGTCCGGTGACGTCAAACCGGAAGTCATCCAGGGCTGCGGCTAGTTTTTCTCCACCACGGGAGATGTATTTTGAAGTAGCCGGACTTGTGTGCGCATCCATAACTGCGGCCTTCGGAGCCAGGACCGGGCAGGCTGGACGGCCCTACTTGGTCTTGGCTGATGCGCCAGCATTCACGCGCTTGGCCAAACGCGATTTGCGGCGGCTCGCGGTGTTGCGGTGAAGCGCTCCCTTGGCGGCGACCTGGTCGAGCTTCTTGGTCACCTTGGCGAGTTGCTCCTTGGCCTGATCGAGCTTGCCGTCGTGCAGGGCATCCGTCAGTTTGCGGGTTTCGGTTTTCAACTCGGCCTTCAGCGACCGGTTGCGAAGTCGATTTCGCTCATTCTGTCGGACCCGCTTGGCGGCGGAGGGAAGATTCGGCACCGTAGTCTCCTTGGAAAATCGTGTTTAACTCTTCGACAAAGCGTCCAGTCTAGCACGGACGTCGAGGTAATTGTAGTCCATTCGAAGGATATTTCCGTAGGTTGCGCGGGCGGCCTCGGCTTCGCCGGCAGCCTCCTGCGACCTGCCCAGCCAGTAATTCATGGTCTTGGCCAGGTCGTCGTCGGGGAATTCGTAGCCCTTGGCGGCTTCCTGAAGAGCGTTTATGGCCTGGGTGTGATATCCCTTGCGGAAGAAGCAGCGGCCCAGGTAGACCTCGGAGGCCGTTCGGTTTTTGGGGTCGCTTCGGGCGGTCTGGAACAAGGGGATAGCCTCGTCAAATTGGCCCGCCTGGAAACGGCGAACGCCCAGTTCGAACTTGGCCCGGTTATCGGTGGGGTACTTATCCACTCGGTCTTTGAAGACCGAAAGCTCGAAACGAAGCTGCTCGATGCGAGCTTTTTTGACCGCGGCGGCGTCGCCTTCTTTTTGCAATTCGCGTACGGCTCTGGCCAACTGCTTCATGCGGATATCGTCGGCGGTGAGCTTCCAACGATATTCCCCGCCTTTTTTGTACTCGGTCACGAGCAAGCCGATCGCCTTTCGCTCTTCCTCGTCGCGCTCGCGGCGGCAGAGCAGATCGACCACCTGCTTGAGCGCTGCGGCATTGTCGGGGTTTTCCTGGAACTCCGCCTCCGCCTTGGCGATCAGCTCGTCGAGCCGTTCCTCGCTGGTGATGGTTTTTTGCTGATCATGCAGGTCGGCCTGTCCGGCGGCGTCGACGATGCTGTCGCGATAGGAGCCTTCGTCCTGATACTTGCCTTTCAATATAGTGAGTTTTGTGGACACGCCCTTGAGCGCCAACTCCGCAGCATGATCCTTGGGGATTCGGCGCCGCCATAGATTCACCGCGTCCACGGCCGATTGGAGTGCGGCCACCGCGAAAGCATGCTCGCCGCGGGCTGCAGAACGATCTCCCAGTTCTTCGAGCGATTGAACGAGGGCCTGGAACTGTTTCGCGGTGGTCTTCGGGTTGCTTTCCAGCGCCTTGTGGAGAATGCCCGCTGACCACTTGGCCGCGTCATCGGCTCGAAGCCGGCTGGCGTTCTTCACCATCGCTTCGTCGTAGGAGGTGTTGTCTGGGTCGCGCCCGAAAAGCCAGAGCGCGTTGAGGTACGCCTGCTTGGGGTCCTTGTCGTTGACCGATCGCTTGAGCGTTTCGGTTAAACCGGCCTTCTTGCCGCCCGTTTGCTTGCGGGCCACCGCGCATCCGTGGAACGGCTTGAGCGCCTCCTCCACTGCGTCGGGCCAAAACTCGAGCCCGTTGACGTAATATTCGATGGCCATTTCGAACTGGCGCTTCTCGCCCAACTCGCGACCGCGGGCGAACCACTTCTGGGCTTTTTCCTTATCCTCATCGGTGGTGACTAGGCGCGCGTTATTGTCGGCGATTTCCTGCGGTGTTTCGGCAGCTTTCTTGGCCATGAGTGAGGATGAGACTTTCCGGGATACGTGGCCTGGTCAACGACCAGACGGAATTTATTTTCAAAAGAGGCCCAGTGTCGCCGATGTCGATCAGGCGGGCCTCCGCCGCCGAAAAAATCATTACTCTCGTAGCAGGAACCCTTTACAATTGGCAGACGGAATATACTATCACGCGAGCAATGAGTGTCAAGCCAAGTTGCATTCGCCTACTTTGTGAAGCGAGGAATCCCGCAGCTTGAAACTTCCTCCCTTGTCCAAACTTCGGATTGTCCACTTTCCTGATCCCATCCTGAAAAAAAAGGCTGTGGAGGTCATTGAGTTTGGGCCGTCGTTACGGTCGCTGGGTGAGCGCATGCTGGAGCTCATGCGCGAAGACAAAGGGGTGGGGCTCGCGGCGCCGCAAGTGGGGATCGGATGGCGCATTTTTGTTTGCAATGCCACCGGGGAACCGACGGACGACATGGTGTGCGTCAATCCGCAATTGATAGAGCTCAACGGAGCCGACGAAAAAGAGGAAGGATGCCTGTCGATACC
>JBKJYI010000195.1:0-3241 GCA_046715855.1 Phycisphaerae bacterium | reverse complement strand
TGGCGAGATCGAGAATACGCACGCGAATCAGATTTTCCCGGCACCTTCCGCCGGGTCCCCGGCCGCAACCCGCTCGCCGGTCGCAGCGTCGTCACCATCCTCATCTGGACCAACATCGTCCTCTATCTGCTGACAACGCTAACCGGCGGAAAACTCGGCGTCTTCGGAAGCCCGATTACCCAATGGATGGCCTTCCACACGCCGTCGATCCAGCATGGCCAGATTTGGCGGCTCATCACTTCCCAGTACCTCCACTGGACGCCGATCCACTTGCTTTTTAACATGCTCGGCCTCCACTTCCTCGGCCGACAGCTCGAACGCGATTGGGGTTCACGCCAGTTCTTCGCCGTGTATACCGTCTCGGGCCTGATCGGAAATTTCTTTCTTCTCGCACTGACGCTCTTGGGCTGGTTCAACCCCGACGCCCCCGCTGCCGGCGCGTCGGGCTGCGTCCTTGGCCTGCTCGGTGCTGCCGCGATCCGCTATCCGCACGCCGAGGTGCTTATCTACTTTCTCTTCCCCATCAAAATCCGCACCGCCGCTTTGATCTTCGCCGGCCTCTACGCCCTCAATATCTACACCGGTGGACCCAACGCCGGCGGCGACGCTTGCCACATCGCCGGCCTGGGTTTCGGCGCTTGGTGGGCCTATCGCGGCGAGGCCTGGTTCCACCGCCGCAACTGGCAATGGCCGGGCTTCCGCAGTCGCAAGCCCTATCGCCGCCCCGCCTCTGCGTCCGCCTTTCAAAGCCGCGTCGAACAACGCCGCACCGACGCCGTCACTGTGGACCGCATCCTCAAAAAAGTCTACGAATCGGGCATCCAGAGCCTCTCCGATGCCGAAAAAAAAGCCCTCCGCGAAGCCACCGAACGCCAAAAGGCAATGGAATCGTGATCTACCGATGGGGGGACCGTGGCGGTGAGCCCTTAAAACGCGTGGACGTGTGAAGGTGTGAGGGTGGTGTGAAAGTGTGAAGGTTTGATAAAGCGAAGGGCCAAAGGTGCCTATTCGGCTGGTTTGAGTTCGTCGATCGGAACAGTTAGGACCGCGCCATCCTCCAGAGTCACGATGGCGGTTGTGGATGGTTTGGTCATCGCCTCCTTGCCGGCGCTAATTACCATCCGCGGACCGGCCATGAGAAACGTGACCGGCACGAGTTTGTTGCCGACCCGGCGCAAGACTTTTTGTCCTCGTCTGAAAGAAGATTTTCCGTCGCTCTTGCTCATAAATCTGCATGATTATAGCGCGGCGAATCAGCCGGCAGGTCAAAATACTTCGGGTTCGAATGTGTTTTTATCGCGCGCCCACAGGGAAACCCTTTAGGCGACTCGGTGTATTGCCTTATTGGTCACGAAGTTGGATAAAACTTCAATGCCTAACTGATACTTTGCGTTGTACGCAGTTGATCGCGCAATTGCGATGTGAATGGACATGTGGGTCGTGCCGCTATCCAGCGGGTCGCGATTTTAGCGAGCTTATCCAATTCATCATCGCCGTCGGGGTGCAACGTCCGTAGACGCGCTGCTACCTGGTTCATCATCGACTCGTGGGCTTCGCGGTCGGCGCCGAGTGGAACATGGCACACGGTGAGAGCGAGTTCAGCGGCCTCCAGCGAATTGCTCCGCAAGGCGGCATTGAGTGCCAGATTCAAAAGTGGCTGCACGAATACGGCCGCTTCCCCGCCATTGCACCAGAACTCGACGAACTGGGACCAGATGGGCTTGACCTGAGACCAGGTAGCACTGCGAAGTCGCTGACCCAGTTGTCGCTGAGCCGCATCGCGAAATTCACGACGAAGATCAGCCTCCACACCGGGTTGTGGGGCGTTGAACGACCGGAATACGAGATCGATGACAGCGGTGTTTTCTGTTTGTGGAAGGGCGTCGAGGGCATTAAAAAGTTCACCGACTCGTTCTCGTGCCGGCGGGGCGCAGTCTTCGAACTTTCGCGAGGTTCGCCGGGCGAGGCCCCTCAAATCGCCCGCGTTCCAATGACGGTCCACAAAGCTGAGCCAATGCGACTTGACGGCCGGCGCAGCGCTGCGGGCGCCGAAAAAGCAGATGCCCTGCGGTGCGACCCGTGCTTGCACCACATTTTTTTCGTCGCGGAGAATGGAGAGCGTGTGCGGCCGGGCCGCGGAAAAGCGGAGGCCCGCGGCGAAGGAGATCTTCGTTCTTAGTGGCGCGGGAACGGAAAGGAAGAGTGCTTCGGCCCAAGCTTGCCATTCGCAGGGAAGATTGATGACGGTGGGATTTGCATCGAGCAATTGCTGTATGGCCGCCAGGCGGACTCCGGGCGGCAAGAGAGCGGTGCATTCCGTGGTTAATTGGCCGGTCACGTCCGAGTTGATGGTTAGTTCCAGTGGAGGGATGACGCCGCCAGGAATGTTCGGAATCTCCGCCACTTGGGACGGCAAAGCGCGAATGAGATTGAAGGGGTTGAAACCGATTGATTCAAAGTCGGCCTCAGTGATGACGACGTTGTGGGTGAAAACGCGTTGACCGCCTCGTCCGCTGTGTTCGGCGCCCGCGTGGCGGCTGGTGGCAACGCAAAGACGGTCACTGGGAAGGGAATAAAATGCGGTGCCGATCACAGACTCGACTGCGTCTCCGATGTCCGCTTTCGTCTTGCTTTGCGACCTTGCCACATGGACAGCCGATGGCATCGGTGGCCTGGTTTCGCCGGATCGCCCCGATGACAGCGGCTGTGCTTTATTGGCTTCGGGGACGCACAGAGACTCGTGCGACGGCGAGAAGCGGGTGATTTTCTGTTTTTCGTCGGCGCGCAGGCCCTTGCTGGCAGCTACGATCCGGTACCCTTCGCCGGTTACACCCCGAGCCGAGGTGAAGATGGCTTGTTCACAAATGATTTTGACGCTGGGCATGTTCATTGCCGTCTCTTGTTGATGAAACTATTGGCATCAACTCCAGCGTGCAGATTCCCGGCACTTCCTGCGTGAGCGCCCGCGGTCAGCCTCTTGCCGGTCCGACCGTCTCTCAAGCCCGACCGTTGGTATTAACGGTTTCCGGAGTTATCCGGCGTGTAGCTCGTCTTGCGAACATTTTGTTTTTGATTGTTGAGCGATTCGGCAGTGGCCTGGCCTTCGCAATTCACGCGCTGCCATTCCCAGCGTCCCGGAGCGACTTCAACAGTCTTCTCCACTGTTTGGAATTCGCCGGGAATCTCGACTCGCCGGCTGGTTGCGGGCTTCACGCAGCGCTGAGTGCGGACCGTCTGGTAC
>JBKJYI010000194.1:0-2876 GCA_046715855.1 Phycisphaerae bacterium | reverse complement strand
GTACATCAGGGTGCACAGACAGCCATTCGTAAACCTTCTCATCAACAGGAGATGTTGACTCCATTCTGGAAACTGCCAATTCATATGATTGATAGGCCAGCATGACTGAAGGGGGCAGCCGTTCTTGGCTGCTATCGCTGTCGGTTACTGATTGTGGTTTTGCTGGTTGCGATTGCTGGGAAGTAACCTCTCGGATGATATGATCGATGAGTTGAATTGAGGCTCGACAAAGGCTAAGCCCTGGTATTGTGTTGTACTTGTTTAAGAACTCCTGCCACACATCAAGAGCCAGACCCGGTTTGTAAGCATAAAGGGCGGCGCTGCTGAATCCTTCTTCAGTCGTTACCGGAGTATCGGGACGACCGCTCACCCACCCCAAAACCGCAAACCAATAAGCCTCAAATGCATCGAACTCCACGTCGGTCGATTCGTCCTTACTCTCGTCGTAATAACCATAAATGTAGAAGTTCGGTAGAGAACGGAAATGATCGGGGAGGTCCGTGATCTTCAATAGTCCGCGTTGGATTAGATCGAACAGCACTTTTCCTGCTTTACCGCTCACGACATCAATTTTCCTCGTGAGGGCTGCCGCATCTGACTCCGCCAGCAAGTTTTCAAACGTGGCTGCAATCGATTTGAGTACGTTGATCTCATTCACTTGCGATTACCAAATCAAGATGCCACGTCCTCAGACGAAGTCAACCTTCGCGTCGGACACTGATCGCAGTCAAGTCGTCCATCGACATCAATTATGAAGGGGGGTCGTTTTTTTGCCAAGCGAATTTCCCAAAATATGAGTCCATTCACCCGCCCGAGATTCGCATCGCAGGGGTGCTTCAGGGCACGTTGTAGACTTTCCCTAGCAGATTGCGAGCGTGCTCCGCGTCTTGATCGGATCGGCGAGCCGTACTCCGCAATTGAAAAACGGATGATGGAAACGACGCGGAAATGGCTCGAAAACAGCCCGCAAAGCTACGGCAAAGGATGCAATGGAGTGCCACAACGGGACGGTTGTAGCAACCAAGGGGGGTGGGGATGAGAAGCTAGGATCGGTGCCAACCGTTGACACCGAAAAAAGGTAGGCCGCACGATGCTTGCGACATCTGCGGCCTTGGTCCACCGCTTATTAGGAGCGATGAACGATGAGCATCATACCAAATGAACCAAGATCGGAAAATTTGGATTCCCGGAAACGAAATCCTGGACCTGAAAGCGCCGAGTCCACTGCGGCGCGTACCAAGTCCCGAGTAGAAAATTGCACCAAAGCCATTGTCGATCGATTTGAGCGCGGCGACTTACCCAAAGCGCTTGCGCCGATCTTCATCCACCGTAAGGATAATAGTCCGTGCCGGGCATGGTCATGGCGGAATCAATTGCTAACGGCGCTGGCCGGGTACGATGACGCACGTACCTACTTGGAATGGAAAAAGCTTGGGCGCTTCGTCAAGGCGGGTCAACATGCGTTCTATATCCTGGAACCATGCCGCTATTCGTTCAAGGCGAAGGACACCGACACGGGCGAAGAAAAAGACGTGTCGGTTCTAAAGGGTTTCAAACCCGGCGCACGGTTCGGATACGAACAAACCGACGGCAAGGCGCTTCCGGAACGCGAATCGGAACGGAAGTTTATCGACGGTTTGCCACTCGTTTCCGTCGCGTCTTCGTGGGGTTTGCGGATCGGGACTTTCAACGGCACGGATGGCAAAGCGCAGGGATGGTTCCGGCACGTTGGCGAGCGGGGCGTAGCCATAGCGCTTGGCGTCGAAAACTTGTCCACTTGGGCGCACGAACTTGTCCACGCTGCGGACTTGAAAAACGGAAAGCTAGTCACGAAGGGCGAACGTCAAGAGTTATCTAACGAAGTCGTCGCCGAGCTTGGCGGCGCTACCTTGCTGGCGTGTCTCGGGTACGAATCGGAAGCCGATCTAGGCGGGTGCTTTGCTTATATCAAGGCGTACTGCGATCGCAAAGATGCAAAGCCGGATCGGGTTTGTATGGAATTGCTGGACCGTATCTGCGAAGCCGTCGCGTTGATCCTAGACACTGCCGAAATGATTGCTAACGCGCCTGCGGTGCAAGTAGGTATCGCATGTTAAGTGAACGCTACAGACCGAAAACGTGGGGTGAATTCGTGGGTCAAACGGCCATCGGCGAAATCCGCGAAGCATGCGGGGATTCATGGCTATTCGATGGATGCGGGGAACGATGGCTTTTCGAGTCCGACGGTATCGCCGGATGTGGAAAGACAAGCGCCGCTTATGTTACGGCACGGGCGCTGGGATGCTCGGACTTTGCAATCGAGCGCATAGATTCCCGATCGGCCACTATCGCGGACTTTCGGGCGCTGGAAGCCACCATGCGCCTTTATGGGTGGGCGGGTAACGGTCGTCGGTGCTTCATCATCGACGAAATCCAGCACTTGAACAAAGACTGTATGCGGATGCTCCTGGGACTGCTGGAGTCCTTGCCGAATCACGTCATCGTCATCGGCACAACTACTAGCACCACCTGGGCGGACGATGTTGACGGTCTCTATTCCCGCTGGCGTCGTTTTCGATTTCGCAAGCTTGACGCGAAGGCAATTGCGGAGCATTTGGAACGAATCGCCGGTAGCTTCTCCCTCCCGATTCCTACCGGGTTTCGGATGCTTTCTTACGTCCAGGGAAAGTATGACGGCCGGTCTAACGGAAATAACCTGCGCGATCTAATCGATGGACTTCCCGACACACTCCGGCGATTCAAAATTCGTGCGGCTGACTCGGTGGCCGCTTAATAAATCAGTTCCGGGTGTCGGCGGTTTTGCGGCCAATCGCTTTCCGCCGATGCCCGGCTTTTCTTGGAGTACCCAATATGAAAGCAATTGGATACACCCGATG
>JBKJYI010000193.1:0-10529 GCA_046715855.1 Phycisphaerae bacterium | reverse complement strand
GATCAAGGGTTACGGGCGCCCCTGGAAGCCTGGCACGGGACAGACGCCTGGCGGCGGCGTTTGCGAGGGGGGAATTAACGCCGGCCTGCCTTGTGGCGGCGGACTCACCTGTCCAGACGGGGAATGTAAGCCTCCATCGGGAACCGGGACCACGCGCGATCCAGCCGAGCGCCTTCGCATGTTCATCGACGTTCCGGCTTGTCTCCCGATTGACCTGGCCCAAAGAATGCTTAACGAACTCTTTTCCTTTGAGATGTTGCTGGGCAATGAAGCGTATTCCGACGCAGCCGATCCAACGGTGGGTGAAGGCGTCCTGGGAGAAGGCGTTTCGCTGGAGCAAGTGCCAGGACTCTTCGCGTTCAACGGAGTGTCGGCAATCGGAACTCTGCTGGCCGAGGAGCTCGTTTTGCTCCGCGGGCGCGAAATCGCGCTGCCGGCGTCGGCCGACATTCCACTTAGCGACGAGCCGGCGACGAATCTCAACGGGAACTATCCACAGTTCGGAGGGGCGGCGCGAGCGGCTATCTACAACCGACTTCGGCCCAACGCAGGAAGCACGCTCGGGTCCGTGGCCTACAAATCCAATTATGGGAAAGCCGATGACGCAGAGGCGGCGACGGATTATCCACAGGGTCACGGTGATGCCTACGGCTATTACCTTACCGCGGCGAAAACTTACCTCAACATGTTCGGCGCCGATCTGGAATCCGAAGTGCCCGCGGAAGTGGCGCAGGATTTCATTGAATCCCAGGTTTTCCTTTCGGGGAGCACGGACTGCGAAGGAGTGGATTGCGAAGAGATCGTGGATGACGATGGGAACTCGCACTTCCTAGCATTCCATTCGGTGCGGAACATGGCCGCTGCAATGGCGGCGCGGGCACGCACGGTCAACCGCATTGTCGATCTCACGTTCCGACAAGACTACCGCGAGGACACGGACACCAGGCTCACGGACCCGGACGCGGCGCGAGCCTGGGGAGTTGCGGAATGGGGGCGGCGCGGCGCCGTCGGCGCTTACTTGGACTGGGCGGTCCTGAATCATCTGCTGCCCGTTCCCGAAGCAGATTCAGCGGACACGGTGGAGACCGTGCATCGGCAGCGTGTTGACGAAATCCGACTGCTCACTTCTGCGGTCGATGAGATGCAGGAGCGCATCGACGCCGCCGGTGCGGGACTGAATCCGCTGGGGCTGGTTCCGAATGTCGTGCCGTTTCGCATCATTCAACCGGGTCAGTTGCTGAATTTTCTCCAGGGCGGCGCCAGTGCCGGCAAGTCGCATTACGGCATCGTTCGCGATGCTGCCGTGGAGGCGATTAAGAACGCGCGCGGAATTCTCAAACGAGCCAATCTGGCCACGAATCGTTTGAGCAGCAACGAATCTTCTTTCACAGATTTCGAAAATCGCCTGCGGGAATCGGATATCGGGCTGACCAATCGGTTGATCGACATTTTCGGTTTGCCCTCGCCGAGCGACACGACCGACAACGACTTTGAGGACAACGACGGGGACGGCGTGCAACTGACGAATGGGATCAATGACGTTGATGACGACGAGATGGAAGCCGGGTGCGGCGGGGAATGCGCCGGCAGCCCCGACCTCATCAATTTCCTCGTCGACTCCCAGACCATGGACGAATTGGGATTTGAACCTCGCGCTGCCGTCGGTCAGGTCCAACTGGCCATGTTCGAACTTCGAACCGCGGGGCTGCGCGTGCAAGCGGCGGAGCTGGCCGTCGCCAACCTCGAGGCGCTCATCCAGGACAAGGCGGAAAACGTGGCGTTGACCCGCAACGAAGCCGTTGAGCAGCTGGAAATCCGGGCCAGCGCCTGTGCCGACCAGTTGCGCGTCGTTGATCGCAAAGAACAGTTGGCGGAATTGAGAAAAAACCGCGGGCTTTTCAGCAAAACGCTGGGGTTCATTGCAGGAGTCTCGGCTTGCGCAGCCGGTGGAATTGGATGCGCAGAGTTGCTCAAGCAATCTGTGCTGGCGGCCACCGACGCGCTGGCAAACGTCGCCGCCGGGACAGACGATATTGAAACCACCTTTGACATCGAACGCGAGGAGCTACGGATCAACTGCTGGCAGACCGCGCAGCTGAGCCGGATTTCGAACGAGCCGGTGATTCGGGCACTCGAGATCGAGCTGGAAGATTTAATCCGCAAAACCCCTCAGGCCATTTTGGAGCTCGCTGTGGCCCAGACGCAGGCACAACAGGCGCTCGCTGTCGTGCAAAAGAGCTTCCAGGAAGGCAAACGACTGGCGGATGAGCGCGACCGCATCCGCAGGGTTCAGTCGGACAAGCTCCAGGACTTCCGCTTCCGCGACCTGGCGTTCCGTACGTTTCGGAACCAAGCCCTCGAACAGTATGGAGCCTTCTTCGATCTTGCCAGTCGCTATGTGATGCTCGCGGCGCGGGCGTTTGCCTACGAGTATAATGAGCGCGACGAAGTGGACGACCAAATGCGCGCGCTCTATCGCGAGCGTCTCCTGGGGACAGAGACCGCGACTAATCAGGGTCTGGAGAGCATCATCTCCCGACTGGATCAGAAGCGCCAGGAAAGCGATTTTACGTCACGCCTGCAGAAACTTTCGCTGTTCGACCAGGGTGGGGACGAATTCAGTCTGCGTAAGAACTTCCTGGGGCTGGCCATCGATCCCTCGCAGGACTCCGATCAGCAGCAGTTCGACAAGAACAAGGCATTTCGAGCATTCCTCGAATCTCAAATCGTTCAGGATCTGCGTGAGGTACCCGCGTTCGCACAGTTCGCCAGCCTGGACAGCGATCGTGACGCAGGGCCAGCGCTGGTTCTGAACTTCTCCACCGAGGTGGCGGGACGGACGCTGTTTGGCAATCGGCGCGGGACGATTTTCGGCGCGCCCGCCAACTTCGATACCTGTTCAAACCCCAAGCTCTTCGAGTTCGCGATACTCCTGGAAGGTGTGGACAACCCCGGAGCGCTCGGCGTGGATGGTCCATTGATTTTTGCTCACTTCCTTCCCGTGGGATCGAGCATGGTGCGCGCTCCTGAAACGGGAGACTGCGCATTGCGGGCCGTTCGCACCTGGGCGGTTGTGGACAAGAGTATTCCGGTGGTGTCCGCAGTCTATCGCGACTCCGGGGGAGTCGTTCTGGATGCGTTTGACATTCCAAGACTGGCCACGTCGGAAGACTTGTATGCAGTCAACCGCTTCCCGGTCACCCAAGCCCAGCTTCGACAGGTGGAAAACCCCGTATTCCAGGATGACCTGGCCGGTTGGTCGGTGTGGAACACGCAGTGGCTGCTGGCGATCCCTGGGCGGCAATTTGCCGATCCGAATGATGAGGCCGCCGAGGTTCGGCGAAAGCTTCTGATTCTAATCTTCGACGCCGATCAAAACGGAAACCCGCGCAGTCCGGACCAGAACCTCGGAATCGACGACGTCAAACTGCGCATCAAGGCCTATGGAAAGCCATCCTAGGAGATCCGTTATGAAATCACCGTGCAGATTCATCGCAGTTGCCGCAGCCCAATGCCTGTGTGGGTTCAACATTGTCCTTGCCGCCGACAAGAACGGCGTCTCGCCGCAAGTAATTTCGCTGCCTTCCGGACCGGGTTCGATCCAGGGGTTGGGCGAGTCCTTCCAGCCGCAGCTCAACAGCGGAAGCGGGACGTTCTCCGTGCCCATTCAGCTTCCGTCGGGGCCCACAGGATTCGCGCCAAGTCTCTCCATTGACTACCACACGGGTCAGGGCAATGGCATTGTCGGGATTGGGTGGAAGTTGTCCGGGCCAACCATGGTCTCGCGGAATATGGATCATGGACTGCCGTTCTACATTGACGGTCCCAACGGAGTCGATGACGACTTCGACGGCACAATTGACAACGTACAGGAAATCGACCGGTTTTCGGGCGTCAATCTGGAAGAGTTGGTGGCCCTGGCCGACGGCTCGCTTCGCAGCGAAAACGAGGCGAACTTCGCGAGGTATCGGCGCGTCGGGGATGGTTGGAGAGTCGAGGAAAAAAACGGCATCCAGCATGAGTTCGGCCCCACCGGGGCGAGCCGCCTCGAAAACAACGGACGTATGTTTGCATGGCTGCTCCAGCGGACGACGGATACCAACGGGAACGCCGCAGAATTCAGCTACATGACCGATGCCGGCTCACCGGGTCAGAAATATCTCCGGGAAGTGCGATGGGCACGGCCCCAGGCATTCTATGCGGCCGTTCTTTCCTATGATTCCTCGCGACCCGACGTCCATGCCGACTTCAAGAGCGGCTTCGAAATCAGGACAGGCCTCCGTCTTTCAAGGATTGACGTCATTGCTCAGGGTGTCCCACCGTCGCCGACGGCGCTGGTGGGCGACCTCAACGGCGACGGCCTGCCTGATTCCTTGATCCGACGATATGAGTTGGAGTACGAAGCCAACGCTCTCATCTCTCGACTGACCAAGGTCACTCTCCGCGGCGCGGACGGCGTGACTTCGCTGCCCCCCATCACATTTCAGTACACGAACTGGACACCGCCGGACAATGTAGCCTTGTCATTCACGCGCAGCGCCGGCGATCCCTCCATAGGCCTTGACTCCACGGACGTGGAATTGATTGACATGAATCAGGACGGCCTGCCGGACCTTTTGAACGCCACGCAGAACCTCCACCGAATCCACTTGAATCAAGGAATGACCGGGGCCGGCCGTCTCGCCTGGGATACGGTTGGAAAACTGGTTGGCAACGCTCCCGCAGTGAATTTGGGACTGCCATCTGTTCACCTTTCCGACCACAGCGCCGACGGCAATTCCGATCTGGTTCACAAAATCAGTAATTCCGCAGTCCAGTGTTTTTTCAACAGCGGGAAGAACGCCTGGGAAAATCGCTGCAACCTTAACAACACCGATACATGGCCCCTGTGGCCTTTTGAGAACTCACGTAGCCGGACTATGGACGCAGATCACAATCGGCTGCATGACATTCTCTTCACGGGGGACAACAGTTACCGCCTATGGATGCTCCTGCCCGGGGGTCGATACGGGCGCGAGATATCTTTGCCGGTCCTGTCCGACGGGACTCAGGCGTTTCGCTTTGATGATCCCGGCGCCCGCATTGCCGACGTGAACGGCGATCGCATCAGCGATCTGGCCTGGGTGCAGAGCACGCGAGTGGTTTACTGGGCGAGCTGCGGGCGCGGCAACTTCGACGGCCCGATTTTTCTTCCGCTGTCCGGTTCCTTATTGGCGACGGAAATTCCCCGCGTGGAACTGGCGGACATCAATGGCGACGCCCTTTCCGACCTGATTCTGGTGCGCCCCGCTGCTTCACCGAATGGGATTCAATACTTCGTCAATCGAGGCATCGCCGGATTCGCCACTCGCCGGACGATCCTCGGACTGCCCTCCGTGCAGGCCGGCGATGCGACGCGGCGCGCTGATATGAACGGCAACGGTTCGGTGGACTTTCTTATTTCGAATAGCGCCCGGGCCGCGGGAACCAGGGAGCAATTCATGGATTTCGTTCCGGGAGTGCGACCCAATCTGCTGACCCGGATCGAGAACGGGCTCGGCTCTGTAATCACGCTTCATTATGAATCCTCGGTTGACCAGATGGTCAGGGCGCAGGCGGCCGGCAACCCCTGGGAATCCACCATGCCGATTTCCGTGCCGGTGCTGGCGCGAATCACCGAGTCCGACAGCCGGGGCAATGAATTTGTGCGAGAGTTCGCGTATCGAATTCCTCATTTCGACGCCGACAAGCAGGAGTTTCGCGGCTTCACCAGCGCCGAGGCCCGGGAAATCGGCGACGACTCGGCCCCCACGAAGGTGATGACAAGCACCTTTGACAACGGGACGCTGGCTAGCTGCCGCAAGGGAATGATGTTGAGCCACGAAACAACCGATTCCGCCGGCTCGCTATTCGATCGCGTCGAGAACACGGTAAACCACCGATTGATCGAGAATTCACTGGACGGCAGGCAGGTCTGCTTTGCCTTCAATGAGGCCGTGGACACGTTCGTCTCTGAGCAGACCAACACCCCCATTCACCTCCGCGCCGAATACCAGCTCGATAATTTCGGCAACACGGTGCAGGAGAACAGAATAGGTATCGCCGCCGAAAACGGAGACGAGCAGTTTGTCGAAAAAACCTTTGCTTACGATTTCGTAAACTGGCGCCTTGATCGCATGTCCCGCTCCACGTCCCGCGACGGCAACGGGGCGAAAGTGGCCGAGGACCTGTTCACCTATGACTCGCGCGGCAACCTCCTGGAGCATCGCCGGTGGCTGAATATCGGCGATCGCTCCGTGCTTGCCGTTCGAAATGAATATGACGCATTCGGCAATGTGGTCCGGATGTTCGACGCCAACGGTCACAGCCGTTCCATACAATATGATGATTCTCTGCATACGTTTCCCACCTCCGAACTCGTCCATCTCGAGTCGTATGACCTTTCCACTACCGCGCACTACGACCTCGTCCTGGGCACCATGGTTTCCTCGCTGGATTTTGCCGGCGCGCCCAGCACGTACCAATACGATGGGCTCGGCCGCCTGACGCTGCTGGAGTCCCCCGGCGAAGCGCGGACGACGTTTGAATACACCTTGGGCAATCCGATCAGCCGCGTCGTCACTCGCGTGCGGGAGGATTTGGGCAGCGGCGAGACCTTTGATACCTTCGCATATTCCGACGGTCTGGGGCGAAATCTGGGTTCCAAGATCGAGGGCGAAGACGGCCAGTGGCGCTTCGTCGGGGCCGGCGAGTTCAACAACCGCAAGCTGGAGAGCATTCGCTGGCTGCCTTACCATACGTCCAGCAACAACTATGAAATCCCCGACGTGGGACAGCCGCATCAGACCATGTCGTACGACGCACCCGGTCGCACCCTGCAAACGATTAACCCGGACGGCACCCTCATGCATACAGTGTATGAGCCGCTCGTTCGACATGAGCATGATGAGAACGATTCGGCCGGTCCTGCCACGCCAAAGACCCTTCGTATGGATGGCCTTGGACGGTTGGTCGAAGTCATCGAGAGGAACGGGATTGAAGAGGCCTATCACACGCAGTATTCCTGGAACACGTTAAGCAACCTCATCGAGATCTTCGATGCGCAAGGAAATACGAAGTCGATGGTCTACGACTCGCTGCAACGCAGCATTTTGTTGCACGACCCGGACCGGGGAAGCATGACCTACGAATACGATGATGTCGGGAATCTGATCCGCACTACGGATGCGAGCGAGCAACAGATTCGTTATGAATACGATTTCGCCAATCGCCTGATTTCCGAAAACTATCTCGATCAGGGGGGCGGCCCGAATGACCCGCTCGATGTCCGCTATGCGTACGATCTGGCCAGTCAAAACGTCGACTTCGGCGACGGCGGATCGGCAACGGCTGCGTTCACCGGCGGACGCCTGGCATCCGTAGTGGACCTGTCCGGAGAAGAACATCGCTCTTACGACGCTCGCGGCAACGCGATCTGGTTGGTCAAGCGGATTCGGGATCCCGAACTCGAGATCCTCACCTCGTACAAAACCGGTTTCGCCTACGACACAATGGACCGTGTCGTTCAGATCGATTACCCCGACGGTGACCGATGCTCGTATGCCTACAACTCTGCTTCATTCCTGGAAACCGCGGGCGGAGGCCTCGGCGGACAGGCGATCATCTCCGGCGCTGCTTATGAGCCGACCGGACAGCTGTCTCAACTGACATACGGCAACGGCGTAGTCACAAACTATACTTACGACAGCCGCGATCGGCTGGCCTCCCTGCGAACGGTCTCGCCCCCGGTCGGCGACCTGATCAACTATTCTTACGCCTACGATCCCGTATCCAACATCACGCGGATCGACGACTTGCGACCGCTCGCGGGCGCTCAGGCAGTACCCGAGAGTTCCCCGCGGCGAAATACGCAGTTGTTCGGATATGACGGCCTCTATCGACTCACTCAGGTGAAGTACGCGCCAGCCGGCGGCGCCATCCCCACTCATGGACAAATCGATTATGCGTACGACCGGATCGGCAACATGGTCACCCAGACTACGCCGCCTCTCGGTCAAACAGGTCACATCCCCGATCCCAAGGTTGGTGTGGGAACGATGAGCACCGGCGGCGCGGGCGGCTCTTCGAACCGCAATGGCCGCCTGCCCGGCGACCCTCCCGGTCCCCATGCACTGACCACCACCCAAGCCGGCGGCAGTTATGAGTATGACGACAACGGCAACATGACCCGTCTGGATGGTGCTGCGATGAGTTGGGATTTCAAGGACCGCCTTGTCCAATTCCAAAAAGGCGGCATCAACGCGCGCTATACCTATGACTACACGGGCCGGCGTACAGTAAAACTCCTGAGCCAGGGAAAGAGATCGGCAGAAACGCTGTACATCAACCCGAACTTTGAAATCCGCCCTGATCGTGCGCCGATCAAGTACGTGTTCAACGGAGCCACGCGTCTCGCTCAAGTCAAAGGCATGCTCGATCCCACGCGGCCCCGCCTGCAACGCCTGTGGCTTTCCGAGGGCTGGAATCTTCTGACCATTGCCGTTCAGACATCCCAGACCGCGAGCGAATTGTTCGGGGGCGGTTCGCAGGTCTACGAATGGACCGGAGCGGCCTATCGCAAAGTTGCTCCGGCTGAGGTCATTCCCATTGCAAAACCGCTATGGGTTGAAGTCGCGGCAGCACACGTCGCCCTTGCCCGAGGGGTTTATCTCCCACCAATCGACCCCGTCGCCATTCCCGCGGGGCAGAATCTGATCCCGTGGCCGCGACTCGAGCCTTTCGTGCCCCAGCGACACCTGTCTTTTCCTGTCTTGCGCGTCCAGAGCCACGATCCGCAGCAATTTGATTGGCTTCTGCGCGACCCAACTCTGCCCGCAAACGTAGCGGATATGTGTGACTCGTTCTCTTCGGCAGGCGCCATGTGGCTGAACGCGCCAACGGAGAGTTCCTTGCTCACCGGAGCAACGGACGATGAGGCCGTTGTGTCTTATCATGGCGATCACCTCGGCTCGGCCCATGTACTAACGGACCGTCAAGGGGCGCTGATTCAGGAAGTCGCTTATTACCCGTTTGGTGAGCAAAGGCACGCCCAGGGGACCGGTGTTTTCTCCGGCGAGTCCTATGACTTCACTCAGAAGGAGCAGGATGCGGAGTCCGGACTGCACTATTTCGAGGAGCGCTATCTAGCCAGCGGGCTGGGACGATTTGCGTCGGTGGATCCAAAATATGCTGCTCCAAATGCTCTTTCTTCCGAGGAACAGGCCGAGCACCTGGCGCAACCCCAGGATCTCAATATCTATGCCTACTCCCGCAACAACCCCATCCGGTTCATCGATCCCACCGGCTTGAGTCCCGAAGACGGGATTGAAGAGATTGCCGCAGGGGCGCTCAACATCCTGACTTTGGCGGCACAGGGGAAGCTGGTTCCACCGACTCAAAGTAGTTCTGTGAGCTCTATGATTGCAAATATGAAGCCCCTCACGGGGATCGCCAAACACATTCAAGCCGAGCCCCTGCAACTCGCCGAAGCTGGTTACGGCAATCCAATTTCAGCCGTCATCAGGTTGGGAGCCAGGCTATTCTCCAGAAGCGCGCCCACCGCAGCCAAAGTTGAGGCCGAGGCGGTTAAATCCGCCGTGACCACGGCAACCAAAACCACGACTCGTCACCAAACCCTTTCAGGGGTAGGTCCATACAGGGCAACCACCGCCGGCGAGCATTTCGGGCAGCGTCGTGCGTTGGAACACCTTCGATCCACGCCCAACGGAGCGGCGACGCCGGTCAGCACACATGGACAATACGAATTGGCCGAGCAATTGGGCAGAAGAGCGCTCAAAGAGGCATCGGCAAAGACGGTTAAATAGGACGCAGAATCATGGCAACTCTGGGACCGGCAGGATTGACTAGTGGTCGGTTCACGGAGGTCGGCACTGAGGCCGCTTAGTAGTGGCAGTAGACTGTGGAGGAGCTTTGCAATGTCACGAGCCATTGGAATAGCGATCATCGGTGTCTGGAGTATGACGCCAGGCTGGGTAACAGCGGCTGACCCGCGCATCCAGAGCCACGATCCGCAGCAACTTCATTGGCTCATGCGCGACCCATCTCTGCCCGCAAATGTGGCGGACATGCTTGACTCCTTCCCTTCAGCCGGCGCCATGTGGTTGAGTGCGCCCACGCAGGGCATTCTGCTTACAGGAGCAACAGACGATGAGGCTGTGGTGTTCTACCATGGCGATCATCTCGGCTCGGCCCATGTCATGACGGACCGTCAAGGAGCCCTGGTGCAGGAAATCGCCTACTATCCCTTCGGTGAGCAAAGGCACTCCCACCAGCCCGGTGACGCGCTTCGCGAGCCTTAAGGCTTCACACAGAAGGAGCAGGACGCAGAATCCAACCTTCATTATTTCGAGGCGCGATATCTGGCCAGCGCACTTTCAAGGTTCATTAGCCCGGACCCCAAGTTCAGCAATCCCGGCATGTTGTCGCCCGATGCTCTCGCCGCCTATCTAACACAGCCTCAAAAAATCAATGTGTACACATATGTCCTGAAC
>JBKJYI010000192.1:0-5472 GCA_046715855.1 Phycisphaerae bacterium | reverse complement strand
GTCATGATCTCGGTGAGCTGGGCGGCGGTTGGATTGTTCGTTCCTTTTTCCGCGAAGCGGCGGACCAGGTCATTGAGAGGTTCGCCGGTGACCAGTTCCATCGCGTAGTAGTGGGCGTCTTCGCACTCGCCGAAGTCGTAGATGGGAATGATGTTGGTATGGTGCAGTCGTGCGGCGGCCGTCGCCTCCCGACGAAAACGATGGACCGCTGAGGGATTGGCCGACCCGATCATTCCCGGCAGGACCTTGAGCGCCACCGTTCGACTGAGCTTGGTCTGAACCGCACGGTATACGATCCCCATGCCGCCTTGACCCAGCACGCCGGTTATAGTGTATCCGTCGATGCGCGGCGCTTTGGAAAGGATGCCGCCCGGCCGGTTGGCCACCGTCAAAGCTTCCGGACTAGCGACGGTTTGGTCAAAGTTGGGTATCGCGCCTCCGCCAACCGCAGGTGCGATGATCGCAACTTTGGGTGTGATCACCGTTTGGTCGAGGTTTGTGTTTGAGCTGTTTCGAGAGCGAAATTGTTCGAACGCACTGCGGCAGCTTCCGCAGTCGCTCAGATGCTCTTCGGCCTCGAGCCGTTCTAATCCGTAAACGACGCCGCTATCAAGTTTCTCAATCTCTTTGGGGGTCAGGCACCGCATGCAAAAAAGTTACTCGAAAAAAGGCAAAAAGTCGAACAAGTAGGGCTATTTTCGACGTGGCACTTGATCCTTGCGAGGCTACGATTTGAGAATGGAGAAAATCAAGCGTGTAAGCGACTGGCTGCGCGCCGCACACAGCGTTGTGGCGTTCACCGGTGCCGGCATCAGCACCGAAAGCGGAATCCCCGATTTCCGCAGCCCGGGGGGCGTTTGGTCGCGGTACAAGCCCGTTTATTACGACGAGTTCGTCGCCAGCCGTCAGGCTCGCGCCCGCTATTGGAAGATGCGCATGGAGGCGTACCGCGAATTCGCCTCAGCCCAGCCCAATGCCGGTCATGTTGCGTTAGCCAGACTGGAAAAGGCCGGGAAGCTCGGCGGAATCATCACTCAAAATATAGACGGCCTGCATCAGCTCGCCGGAAGCAAAAAAGTCATCGAGCTGCATGGCACGTCTCGCATTGTGGCATGCATCGCGTGCGGGCAGGAGAGCCCGCCGGAAGTTGTCCATGCGCGGATCGAGGCGGGTGAGGAGGCTCCCGATTGCCAAGACTGCGGCGCGCCGCTGAAGTCCAGGACCATTTCGTTTGGCCAGCAAATGCCCGCCCAGCCAATGGCCCAGGCCCATGAGCTTACGCTTTCGACGGCCAGAAAAGCGGGGGGCGCCGCGGGAGTCTTCCTTTCGATTGGATCGTCGTTGGTGGTCGAGCCGGCCGCGTCGTTCCCCCGACTGGCAAAGGAAAACGGAGCAAAGCTCATCATTGTCAACGCAACAGAAACCCTGCTGGATCCCATGGCGGACCTCATTTTCCGCGACTCCATAGGCCAGACGTTGACCGCGCTGCGAAGTTTTGTTTGCAATGAAAGCAAACCATGACCCTTAATGGTCGTTTGAGTTGAATACCCGCTAGCTTGCGCAGTGACCCATCCTGCTTGCCACGAAAGTGGCGAAAATTGTACGGGCGACACGGAGACCCAATGCGATAAATTCGGTTTCATGTCTTGCGCCGCAACGGCACGACCCGCATATCCATTTCAGCGCGGGCTGAAGACGGAGGCCTGAAAAAGTTCTCGCACCCGGACGAAATGCAGATTAAACTTCGTTGGTGAAAATCGACCTGCACACGCACATGTTGCCCGAGCGCTGGCCGGACCTTGTCGAGCGTTACGGCTACGAAGGCTTCGTGCGGCTCGAGCATCATGCGCCCTGCCGGGCGCGGATGATGGTCGGCGACAAATTCTTCCGCGAGATCGACAACAATTGCTGGTCGCCCGCAAAGCGCATCGAAGAATGCGACGCCTTCGGGGTCACGATGCAGGTCATTTCCACTGTTCCGGTGATGTTCAGCTACTGGGCCAAGCCCGAAGACACCCACGATCTCTCGCGAATGCTCAATGACCATCTCGCCGGCGTGGTGCGCGAGCACCCCACTCGCTTTACGGCCTTGGGGACCCTGCCCATGCAATCGCCCGAGCTCGCCATCCGCGAGTTGGAGCGTTGCGTGAAAACATTGCACATGCCCGGCGTGCAAATCGGCTCGCATGTGCACGGCAAAAACCTCGACGACCCCGGCATCTTCACCGTGCTCCAAGCCGCTCAGGAACTTGGCGCCGCGGTGTTCGTGCACCCCTGGGAGATGCTGGCCAAGGAGCGAATGAGCAAATACTGGCTCGGCTGGCTGGTGGGCATGCCAACGGAAACATCGCTGGCCATTTGCTCGGTGATCTTCGGCGGGGTGCTCGATCGTCTGCCCCGCCTGCGAATCGGTTTCGCCCACGGTGGCGGCGCTTTTCCGGGCACCATCGGTCGCATCCAAGCCGGCTACGAGTCGCGGCCCGACCTCTGCGGCCAACTGTGCAAACAAAGCCCCAGGTCCTACCTGGGCCGCTTCTACGTCGATTCCCTTACCCACGACGCCGCCGCATTGCGGTACTTGGTAGACTTGGTCGGTTCGAATCGCGTAGCGCTTGGAACCGATTATCCTTTCCCGCTCGGAGAAGCTCAACCCGGTGCCCTTGTCGAATCATTAAGCCTGTCCGAAGAGGTCCAACGGAAACTTTTGTTCGAGACGGCGCAAGAGTTTTTAAATATGGGCGCAATGCAGGAGCCGAAATGGCACTGACTCGCGCAGTCATCCTCAGGCCCTTCACTGCGCTCACGGTTACAAAGCACGCCAAGTGATATCATTCCGTACGAACCTGCTCTGCGCTGGGTGGTAGGGCAAACATTCCTACGATGAAGGTCATGGCGGCGATGGCCATTGGATAGTAGAGGCCGGCGTAGATGTTTCCTGTCTGGGCGACGACGTAGGTGGCGATGAGGGGGACGAGGCCGCCGAAGATTCCGTTGCCGATGTGGTAGGGCAGCGACATCGAGGTATAGCGGATTCGGGTGGGGAAGAGTTCCACGAGGAAGGCGGCAATCGGGCCGTACACCATGGTCACGTATATCACTTGCACCAGCACGAGCAGCATTAGCGCGATTACGTTTGGATTTACCGAAACGCCGAGCGCCGCGTCGTAACCTGATGCAGCGGTCATGGCGCGGTAGATGGGAATGTAGGTCAGGACGGCCAGCAGGCACCCGGTCATCATGATGGGCTTGCGGCCAATGCGATCGGAGAGGGCGCCGAAGACAATGAAAAGCGGAGTGCCGAGCAGCAGCGCAGCGGCGATGATGTAGTTGGCGGTCACGAAGTTTATCTTGAGCACGGTCTGCAAATAGTAGAGCGCGTAGAACTGGCCGGTGTACCAGACGACGCCCTGGCCCGCGGTTGCTCCGAGGAGGGCGAGGATCACCAGCCGGCGATTTTGCGGGTTTAGGAAGCTGTCGCGGATCGGGGTCCGCGAGCCTTTGCCGGCGGCTTTCATTTCGGCGAAGAGCGGGGACTCCTGCAGGCGGGCGCGGATGATGTAGGAGATCGCGACGAGCCCGATGGACAGCAGAAATGGCACGCGCCAGCCCCACGCCGAGAATTTTTCTTCGCCCAGACCCTGACGCAGGGCGAGGATGACGCCCAGTGACATGAAGAGGCCGAGAGTGGCCGTGGTCTGGATAAAGCTGGTGTAGAGGCCGCGCCGGCCGGGCGGGGAGTGCTCGGCCACGTAGGTCGCGGCGCCGCCGTATTCGCCGCCGAGGGCGAGGCCCTGGAGGAGGCGGAGGACGAGCAGAGTGATGGGGGCGAGCAGTCCGATGGATTCGTAGCCGGGTAGGATGCCGATTGCGAAGGTAGAGAGGCCCATGATGAGGAGGGTGACGAGGAAGGCGTATTTGCGCCCGACGAGGTCGCCGATGCGGCCAAAGAAGAGTGCGCCGAAGGGGCGGACGACGAAGCCGGTAGCGAAGATGGCAAGGGTTTTGAGCAGTGCGGCGGTCTTGTCGCCCTCGGGAAAGAACTTGGCGGAGATGATCTTCGCGAGGCTGCCGAAGATGTAGAAATCGTACCACTCAATGAGCGTGCCGGCGGAGGAGGCGGCGACGACTTTCCAGAGGTTGAATTTGCTGACGGGTGAGCGAGTGTCTGGCATGGGAACATCCTAGCGATTGGGACAAGAAGGCAACAAGGCAGTTAGGTAAGCAGGCAAGGCGAGGCCGGGAAACGACGTCTGGGATTCATGGGGTGACAACGGCGGCTTGGGCGTTAAAGGGAGAGTTTCAGATCGCTTTGTTCCAGCAGTTTTTTGTTTTCGCTGCAGGGAGTTCGCACCCGAACGGGTTCCCAGCGCCGAGGAGGGAGGAAGGCGAGAACCTAGCGTTTTGCGATCCATGGGTTCGTTTTGGCATCTTTTTGTTTTCTGCACGAGGGCGTTGCGCGGCTGGCCTGTTGGAAATGCGGTTTTAGGCGGAAGATTTGGGTTCGGATTGAAGAGCATCGCGCTGGCTGAATTTGAACGTAAGTGCATCATCCTTTCGGCTCCGCACCACCACGGCGGCGGACCATCCGCCACTACTCCATCTATAACATCCGTGGCGCGCGCACTTTGAGGAGGAAATCAGATCATGGCCCATGCCATTGGGGAGGAGGTGGGGGCTGGGGAAGGAGGTGGGCGCGTTTATAAGGGGGTTCCTCGTGGGGCGGGATTTCTTCGGTTGGGAAATCACGTTTCCAGCGCTCACGCGTTTCCTCGTCAGCATAGTAGCGCAGGTACGCATCGTTTTCGTCATCCGAGCCGCTGCTGACGGCGTCGATGTGGTGATTCCAACCGCTTCCCGGAGGGAAGGACGGCGACTCCTCGCGGAGCGATTCGTTCCATAATTGCTCGTAGAGCTCACGGTCACTCATGTGATCGGTGGCGTACAGAAAGGTGTTCATTTTGGCGAGGGCGTGGATGACTTCCCAGAGCTTGGCGGATACACCGGCGTCGTCGAGGGTTTCGGGTGCGGGCAGGTCGATGCCGGCGCTTTGCAAGCGCTGAAAATCAGTGGACAAGGGAGCGTTTTCGTAGTCGATGACGTTGCGGAGGAATTGCTCTTCCATTTCCGGCGGCGAATCGGGGTTGATGTAGCCTTCGCCGAGCCCTAGGTCTTCGGCCTCGGCGCGCAGCTCGTTGATGCGAATCTGCTGATCGACGGAGCTTAAGCCAAGCGGATCCTTTTCGCTGCTACCACCGTCGATGATTGACATGACCGCCGTCCTCCGAATTTGTGGTCAGGGCTCATTGTTATTGGGGTGCCACAGAAATGTGCCGTCTTTTCGAATATAGGTGTGCAATTCGTTGTTTTCCTCTAGCAATGTGACTTCTGCGATATCTTCAATAAAAGCTCCGGCTTCTGCAAACCGGGCGGGAATTGACCAGTCCGCTGACCTGTCGATGTAGCCCCACTTGC
>JBKJYI010000191.1:0-4339 GCA_046715855.1 Phycisphaerae bacterium | reverse complement strand
ATTTTCATCTCCCGCTCCGCCTGCAAAAACGTGGTTCCGACAAGGAAGAAAATCAACAGATTGAAAACGGTGTCGATGACCGGCGTCAGATCGATGGTCGGGTCGCTCGAAGCCGATTGTAGTTTTTCGAGTAACATATTTCGTTTCTCCATGGTGGTCCTGAGCAGCGACAGCTGCATTTGTGCATGACATCGTCAGGCCGTTGCGAGGGCCACAGCGGCGGCTGGAGAGTTCCCATTATCCGACGGGGCCGTAATCAGCCCGGGTGATCTTACCGCGGCGGATTCCCTGGCCGCTTCCTTGATCATCGTGGGCCGGGCGAATTCTTCGACGAAGGCAATGACGATCGCATCCATTTCCAGCACCAGGCGATCCACGCGTGCGGCGAACCAATGGAAGGCGATCACCACGGGAATGGCCACGATGAGTCCGGCTGCCGTGGTGATGAGTGCTTCGTAGATTCCGCCGGCGAGTAGTTCGGTGCGGCCCAGCGAGTCGGGCGAGGCGGCGACAGTTTCGAACGCCGTGATCATTCCGAGGATGGTGCCGAGAAGTCCGAGGAGCGGGGCGATGGCGGCGATGACGGAGAGGGATCGCAGGTATTTTCGGAGTTTTTGGATTTCGGCCTGGCCGGTCTCCTGGATTCGTTTTTCGACCAGCTCGGCGGGTTCGCCGAGTTTTTTGATGCCGGCGGCGAAAATGTTCGCGAGCGGCGTGCCACTTGAGCGGCAATATTCGACAGCCCGCGCGACGCGGTCGGAGGCTCCACCGCTTAAGATCGTCCGCACGCCTGCAACGAAACCGGAAGGGATGATTTGCCGCCTTCGGAGGGAGACCATCCGCTCGACGATCACGGTGATGGCTACCAGCGAGCAGATCCCGATGGGGATCATCACCGGCCCGCCCTTGACGACGAAGTCCCACACCGATTGCACTTTGACGGATGTGGCGCCCGCGTCAGAGGGCGTCGCCTGACCGAGAAAATTCACCACGATCAACTCAAGGCCGTTTGACATCGTATGCCTCTCTTCCATCGATAACGAAGATCATTTACCGGGCAGGGCAGCGGAGGACGTAAGCTCAGCAAGTTGCTTGCCGGCCATCTCCGCCCACTTTGTGTCCTTGAAGTTCTCCACGACGTTGTTGAACTGCTGGCGGGCCTGTGCCGGATCGTTCAACTGCACGAAACAGCGACCCGCTTCGTAGAGAGCGGCCGCGCTCCATTCCGGATAAGCGTACAAAATATCTACTTTGAGCAGTTCTCGAATCGCCGGCTCGTACTTCTTCTGGGCGAAGAGGCACTGCCCGATCTGGAACTGCGCCCGCGCGGCGGTGGCACCCTGGTGGCGCGCAGTCACTTTTTCGTAGGCGGCGACGGCTTCGTCGTAGCGCTTCTGGTTTTCGCGGCTCCAGCCCACGCCGAACTGGGCCTGATACCATTGCTCTGCCTCCGGGAAGCGTTCCAGGAATCGTTGGAATAGTTCTTCGGATAGCGCCCATTTCTGCAGGACTGCATAACATTCACCAAGTCGCAGCATGGCCGGTGCGGCGAACTCCGTCGAAGCATGTTCGTCAACGACGTTAGTCAGCGATTTTGCGGCGCGATCGATGCGACCGGCGCGGAAGTTGGACTCGCCGGCATAGAAAAGCGCGGAGGCGAGCAGAGTACTCTTCGGGAAATCCTTCGCGACGCGCTCGAAAAGTTCTGCTGCCGGGGCGAAGTGCTCGAGTTCAAATTCGCAGACGCCAAGACGATAGATACACTGCTCCGCGAGATTGGCTGGTAAGTCCGGCTGGCTCGACAATTGCTCCTGCAACTGTCGCAGTAAAGCGGCGGCTGAATCATAGCGCTTTTCGCCCGATTCGAGTTCGGCGAGCTCCAGCATCGCATTCAGGCGCAGTGGGCCGCTGTCCTTCTCGGCGATCATCTCCCGATAGGCACTTGCTGCGTCTTCATTCTTTTTCTGCGAACGCAGCGCCCAAGCCTTTTCGTAACGCACCCCTTCGCGCAGCGGCGCGGCGAGACGAGTTAGTTCGTTCGATGATTCGAGCTTGGTTATTTCTGCGAGCGCCTCGGGGTGGCGGTCCTGGCGGGACAGAGCGATGGCGAGGCGCGACGTGCCTTCGGCGTTCTTCGTCTTTCTGAAAGCGGTTTCGGCGTCAGACAGCTTTCCCGCAGCCATCAGCGACTGGCCCTGACGCAGGAGTGCGGCGTTTCCGTCGTCGCCCGGCTCCGCCTTTGTGGCGGCCTGCTCGTAGTATCCCGCTGCTTCTTCGTGGGCTCCGCGCTGGGCTGCGAGAGATGCGAGCTGACTGAGGATTGGACCGGCCAAACGACTATCGCCGCCTTGGGCCAATCCGTTCTTGAAAGACTCCTCGGCCTCCGTGTTCTTTTTCGCATTGGCCAGAATTTGCCCGCGTTCGAAGAAAGCCTGTACGCGGTGCGGGCTGGCTGGGAACTTCGCAATGAGCTCTTCGTAGTCGCGCACGGCATCGTCGCTGCGATCCTGCTTTTGGCGTGCGTAAGCCAGCTTCATCAGCGCGTCGTCGGCGCCTGGAGCGGCAGCACCGATCGCGAGATACTCGCCAAGTTTCTGTTCGGCGTTCTTCCACTCGCCGCGTTGAAAGGCGATGTCTCCCAGGGCCAGAAGTGCGGTCCCGAACGACTCGTTGCTCCTGGCTTTGACGGCGACCTGCTCGAAATAGGGTGCGGCCTCGTCGAATTTCTCGAGGCGATATAAGGCCGTAGCAAGCCGGAAACGGGATTCGTCGGCCCTGGGGTCTTCGGGGAATCGTTGCAGAAAACTCGCGTATTCCTTTACCGCTTCGTCGAACTTTCCGGCAAGAAACTGATTCTCGGCCGCGAGAAAAAGCACGCTCGCCAGTGCCGGGTTGGAGGGGAACCTGGCAACGAACTCGGCACAGTGAACGCCGCTGCGGTCGAACTTTCCTCGCTGATGCTCGCACGACGCGGCCAGTTGAAGGGCATCGGCGGCAAGATTGTGCTGGGGAATGCGCGACAAGAATTTGTCGAGAGTCTCAACGGCGTCATCGAAGTTCTCGGCCCGCACTAGAGCCACGGCTCGGTCGTATTCCATTTCCGGAAGGAGCGGGCTATCGGAAAATTGCTCTACGGCTTTTGCCAGGCGCTTCGCCGCAGCGGCATGATCGCCTTTTCGCAATTCGCACTTGGCCATCCAATGGGCGACCTCGGGGGCAATGCCCTTTTCCGTCTTTCCGGCTTGTTCGAATGCGGTCAAGGCCTTGTCGAACTGCCCCTGCGCGAACCAGACGTGGGCGCGCTGCATGGTCGCGGATCTGGCGGCGGGCGTGTCGGGAAATTTGGCGGCCAGCGTGTCTAGCGCCTTGCCGGCCTCGGCGTGTTGGCCCGATTTATAAAGCAGTGAACCGAGTCCCAGCAGAGCGTCAGGAACCTGCTTCGGATCGCCGACTTTTACGACGGCCGCGTAGCGCTCGATGGCTTTTTCGGAGTCATCGCCGCGCTGGTAGCACTGCGCTAGCAGCAGCGCGACCTGCCCGGCAAATTCGCTACCGGGGAATTTCTTCTCATACGCTACAAGAACCTGAGATGCAGCGGAGAAATCCTTGCGGGCCATCTCCGCGAGGGCGCGGAAAAACTCGCTTCGGGCCAGAAGCGGGCTTTCCGGCCAGCGAGATGCCACGACCTGGCACTGCTTCGCGGCGTCCTCGTGGTTAGCGGCACGGTACAATGCCTCGCAGTTGGAGGCAGCCGCATCGTCGGCCAGTTCGTTTTCCCCAAACTGTTTCGCGACCGACTCGAAGACTTTGGCCGCCTCTGCAAAGCGTTCTTTAGCCATGTGGCACTGGCCTTCGATCATTCCTACTTCGGCCCCGTAGGCAAAATCCTTCGCTTCGCGAAGCGGTTTAAGCTCGGACAGTGCATCGTCGCATTTCTCAAGCCGGAAGAGACTCACCACCAATCCGTAGCGCGCGACAGCGGCCTTTTCATGAGTAGGGTTCGCAGCGAGGAACGAGCGGTACTCTGCGATTGCCGCCTCAAATAAACCGCGGTTTAGCAGGCCGTTTCCCGCGTAGTATGAACGAAGAGCCGGATCAGTCTCCGCTAGCTGAGCGGCTGCGGCCCTCTTGCCTTCCGGGCTCTGAGTTTGCGCTGTCGAGACATTGGCGATGATCAGCACGGGGACCAGAATCGCCGTCGCAACCAAACTTCGAAGCATTGCTCGCCTCCGGTTTTTTTTTGCCGGCGCGCACCCCGGGCGGGATGCGCGCAAACCAGGCGTCTCGTTGCCGCCTCAAGCTGATTTATGAATGCTTCCTAGTTATCGTCGCCCGAATC
>JBKJYI010000190.1:0-3282 GCA_046715855.1 Phycisphaerae bacterium | reverse complement strand
ACCTCGGCCTCCTCCATTTTTTTCTTGGCTTGTTCGAGAGCGGCGATCTGTTCGGCCTGCAAGGCTACGAGCTCGGCCTGTCGGGCATCGAGAATTTCACCGCGCTGTGTATACTCGGCTTCCGCTTCATCTTTCCGCTTTTGTGCATCGTCAATCTGAGCATGCAAGTCCGTGAGCTGCGCCCAGGGCGTGCCCGCCTGATATTTCTTGGTGACTTCGTCATCCAATGCCTGCAATGACTCGTTTGCGTTCGTCGCCCGCTGCCGTGCAGTGCGGCGAAGCTCCTTTTCGTTAACGATGACCTTGCGGATGGAATCCAGCCTCTGCGTGATGGACGCGGCTTCCTGCCGGGCTTCCTCCGCCTCCGCCAGCTTGGAAGTGGCAGTCTCCTGCGCCTTCACCAGCTTCTCGCTTGGAGGACTCACTGCCTCGCCGCTGGCTCCTGGAGCCGGGGTTACGGTGGAAGGTGGAGCGGCAATGGGCTTGGCGGAAGCATTTACATCGGGCGGGGGCGCCGTTGGTACCGCCGGCGCCGGCTGAGCCGTATTGTCGCCGGCTTTTGAGGGCGACGGCGTGGCCTCGGAAACGATCCCCTGTTGCGGGGCGACTGATCGGACTTTATCTTCTGGCTGGCCTTGTGTCGGCTTGGATTCCGACAGACCAACAATCTTGCTCAGCGCCTCCCGATCTTGCTGAACCTTTTGTTCAAGGAGGACGACCTGATCCTGGGTCGCCTTTCGCTCCTTGATGGCCAGGTCAAATCGCCGGCGGGCAAGCTCCCGTTTTTTTTCCAACTCTGCCTGAGCCTGTTCCCGTTGCTCACTGTGGGGCGCGTTTTCTGCCTTAAGCTTTTGAAATTCCCTGCGACCTGATTCGAACTGCGCGTCGAGGTCGCTGAATTCGGCCTCCGCCTTCTTGTACTCGCCGCTGGGATCATTGAGTTTGCCACGAAGCTCCGAAAGCTTTTCTTGAGTCTCGTCGATTCCCCGCTGCAAGCGGGAGATGCGCTCCGCGTCGCTAAGCGACTCGGGCTCCGGGTTTGAGGGAGGGTTATTCCTGACGTCGCTCGGGGGCGGCGTTGTTGAAGTCCAGGGACGTTGCGCCATCACGTCAGACGCGATCGCCATGCTGATCATGATCATCAACCACAATTTGGTGATCACGGTTTCTTTCCTTGGGTAGGACCTGGCCGGCTCCTTCAATAGGGAGCCCAAATCACTCAATAACCGTCGGCGGGCTGTTGTCAACTTTCGCGATAGCGGCTTGAATCGCTAGATCCGAATGAGGAGGAAAACCAATCATGGCTTGGATTCATCCATCAGTTCAACACCGTCCGGGAGCGTCAAAACGAATCGATCTGGTGAAAGCGATGGATTCACCCGGACATGGGTCGTCGTGCTCGTGAAGATCGTTCGATTATCTTTGCCATACACAACGGTACGCACATCCAGCCCGATATCCTTCCGGAAGTAGATCATCGTCTGCAAAATGTCCGAGCCCTTTTTCTCCTTGGGAATGATTTGGATGGCGTAGCAATCGTCCAGGCCGACTTTGACATCCGGAAATCGCTTCAGGGTGCTGTCCTTTTTTAGTTCCGCAAACATGGCGCCCACATCCGGCGTCACTGTGATGTCAGCGTTTCGCTGCGTAGCAGTGATGGCGCCGTCCTGCTCGGTCAACCGCACAATGCGTTCGCCGTCGCTCACGATCGTGGACGCCGATTCCTGCGTGGTCGCACCATGCTTGTCTGTCCGCGTGGTTTTCATTTTTGTTTGCGCCCGATAAAGAAAGGCCGAACCCTTTCGAATCCATTCGACCTGTCGCGTGATAATCACCGACACCTGCTTGCCTTGATTTTCCTGCGATTCTTCGTTCGTGATCGTCGCCGCAACCGATTGAATGTTGGCAAACCGGGCAATGATGTTCCTCTCCGCCTCTTCCAGTGATCCAGCCTCCGGCCCAGCCATCACTGGCGCGGCCGGCAGCGCAACGAAAAGAAAATAGGATCGAAATACTCTGCTCATTTTTTTGGGACTCTCCTACCAACCCGACTTGAAACCCCTCGGGGAAACATGCCGGGCGCGGTCCGGATACTACGATTTCATATTTCCGCGATCAAAAAAACTTGACGCCATTCCTGCAATTCCCCTCGCGCCGCACTCTTATTCTCGGCCCATCCTGCGAAATCTTTTGCCCGCCTTTTTTTTATATCCTAGGTTTTTTTCGAGCTATACCGCGAATCGTCCGGCACCCACCAGGGCGGCCACCAAACTCGAAGGAGCCTAGTATGGCCTTAACCGTCACGAAATCCAACAATCGCCAGCAGGTGCTGATCCCGTCCGGCATCAGCCTGCTGGGCGTGGCCAACCAGCAAGCAGCACAAATCCTGTCGCTGGTGTAAGAATGAAGCGGCGCAACGCCGCACGCGAATGGGTCCAAAAGCGGTAAGGGGAAACCGCTTGTGGCAGGGGTACGACGGCGGGCGCGGTCTAACGACCTCAGCCCGCTGCTCGTTTTTTATGAAATACCCGAGACCTTTTTGTCCAATACCGGATGCTGGCTTTTCGGAAGCCGCTGCTCGTTTTTGTTCAACCTCGGATAGCCAATTGGTTCCTTCTGAGACCTCAAATTTGAAATTCAAATTGAGAATTTTCGCGTTGATCATGGTTTCACAACAAACACCCCGGTGCGTCTCCCAGTCTTTAGCCGCGGTTTTGCCGCTGAACGGTTCCCGGTGGGCGCCAGGTGAACGTAATCCGGCATCCCATGGTGGAAACATCGGATTCGACAAGTGCGGCTTGGGTAGTGTTTCATTGATTTCTAACCATTTGCGAGCCGCGAACTTCAGTTCGCGCGGACGCTGGAACGCCGAAAACGGTGAGTGGACGGAATTTCGAATGATTAGTTATTTTGGAGTCACTACACTAGATCAGCAGGAGAGTGAGTCGCTGGAAATCGGGAGGATTGCTTTCTTGCGTGACCAGCAGGTGGTACCCGGAGGAGGGCCGTTCATTGGCCAACTCACTGGGAAGTGCATGGCGACAACAATGAATAAGATCGTCGGTCCCAGGAGTGGAGCTTGTACTAAGCAGCCCTAACCCGGCACAAAAGCATGAATCGGAGCAGGGGGGGGGTCTGAGGCCGGTGGAAGCTCGCGACGCTCACCCGCAGCATCCCGCGAACAGCACCCGTGACCCGCCGAAGCGTTGCGATCGTCGTCGAATGAAAAGGAGCTTGGTACGCAAACCACCGGGCAGACCCAGGCGACGCACAGTAGGAGCC
>JBKJYI010000189.1:0-11921 GCA_046715855.1 Phycisphaerae bacterium | reverse complement strand
CATATGCCCCGAGTGCGGGCGCTGTGCATCCCGTTGCTTTTGCACGACGTGCGGCCGGCTTGTCGAAGGTCTGCAAGGTAGTTTTTGCAGCGTCTGCGGTCGCGTCCTATCATAGACCATTGGAACTTGGAACGGGAAAACCATGCCGAAGACCGTAGCCGTCCTCGGTGCATCCGCAGATCGGAGCAAATTCAGCAACAAGGCCGTGCGCGCCTACGTGCAGGAAGGTTGGGAGGTCTATCCGGTCAATCCGAAGGGCGGCACGATTGAAGCGTTGCAGGCGTACACGTCGCTCGGAGAGATTCCCGGTCACGTGGACCGTGTGACGGTTTATCTCCCTCCGCCGGTGGCCGTTAAGGCGCTGGCGGATATTGCGAAAATCGAGCCCGATGAGGTGTACATCAATCCGGGCGCGGAGAGCGATGAACTCATGGTGGAGGCGGAAAAGCTGGGGCTTGATCTGATCCTCGGGTGCAGCATCATCGAGATTGGAGTGAGCCCATCCGCATTCCCTGGGTAGTTTAACCACCGATTTGGAACATGGAGCGGCGCTGGGTGGAATGGCCTTGATCCAAGCGGTGGCCGGTGGGCTTTTGGGCGATGGCCTTGAGCAGGATAGCCGCCACGGCGTCGCGACCGCCCCCGCTTCGAATTGTTTGTTTGACGTCGAGCTCGTCGTCGTTGAGCAAACAAAGATGGAACTTGCCGTCGGCAGTGAGGCGCATGCGGTTGCAGGAGCCGCAGTAGGGTTCGCTGACGGGGGAAATGAATCCGACCACGCCGCGGGCATTGGGCAAGCGATAGTTACGCGACTCATCCGAGGCGTTTTTTGAGGGCAGCTCGCTTAAGGCGCCCAACTCCGATTCGATTCGTTCACGGGTCTCGGCCGTCGGAACAAATTGGCTCAGTGAAATGCGAGCGCATTCACCCCCGCCCAGCGGCATCAGTTCGATAAAGCGCACATGCCAGTCGTTTTCAAGAGTCAGCCGGGCGAGGTCCACCACGTCGGCTTCGTTGTAATCGCGTACGACAACCGCGTTGAATTTCAACGGAGAAAACCCGGCGGCCATTGCGGCTTTCACCCCGGCCCACATCTGTTCGATGTTCCCGAAGCGCATCACGCGAGCGAGCCGCTCGGGGTTGAGCGTGTCGATGTGGATATTGATGCGGTTCAAACCCGCCCTGCGCAAAGATTCTGCCAGACCCGGCAGCAAAATCGCGTTCGTGGTCAGTGCGACATCGGTGATGCCTTCGACTTCGCTGACGCGCTCGACGATCTCGACAAGGTCGGCGCGGAGCGTGGGTTCGCCGCCAGTGAGGCGAATCTTGTGGAAGCCCACGTCGGCGGCGGCTTGAACTACGAGTTCAAGTTCGGCGGGGGTGAGAAGTTCGTGGCCCGGGACGAAGCTGAGCCCGCGAAGCGGCATGCAGTAGACACACCGCAAATTGCAATGATCAATGAGCGAGAGGCGGAGGTAGTTGATCTGGCGGCCAAAGCGATCCAGCGGCATGAGCACTCTCGATATTGGACGAAGTACGAACTTTGTGCATTATAGCCTGCGATCCCCTGCCTGCCGAATCTTTGTGGATTAGGGCGTTTGCAACGAAATGGCGAAAAAACCGCTGAAAACCGGGCTGTGGTTGGTCGGGGCCTGCGGAGGCGTAGGCAGCACCGTCGCGCTGGGCTTGGCCGCTTTGTCCAAGCGCCTGGCAGGCGTAACCGGGCTGGTCAGCGAGTTGCCGCCGTTTCGCGATGCGGGGCTGGTTGATCCTGCGAATATTGTGATCGGGGGCCACGAGATTCGCGAGGAAACTTTTCTCGGCGCGGTGACCAATCTGCATCGCCGATCGGGGCTGTTCACCTCCGAACTCGTTCGCGAATGCGCTCCGAATCTCCGCACCGCTCAAAAGCATATTCGACCCGGCACACTGCTAGGCTGCAGCAACATCGTGAGCGAAATGGCGGATCACGATGATGTGCCCCGCGACAAATCCGTTGCTGACGCCGTTGAACGATTGGCGTCCGACATCAACAGTTTTCGAGAGCGAGCGGGCGTTGACGATTGCATCGTGATGAATGTGGCCTCCTCAGAGCCGCCGATGCCTCGGGCCAACGAAGCTTACGACTGGCCCAGGTTCGAGAAGACGCTCGGCAAATCCGGCAGGAACGTGATCCCGTCGAGTTCGATTTACGCGCTTGCGGCGATTGAAGAGGAATGTCCTTTCATTAATTTCACACCCTCGACGGGCATGGGCGTTCCAGCGATTCAGCAGCGTGCGCGGGAACAAGGTATTCCCTACATGGGCAACGATGGAAAAACCGGGGAAACCCTGGTGAAGTCGGTGCTTGCCCCCATGTTCGCGATGCGTAATCTCGAAGTCATGAGCTGGATTGGGCAGAATATTTTAGGCAACCGCGATGGCGCGGTCCTGAACGATCCGGCAACGCGGCAATCGAAAATTCAATCGAAGGATGGCCTGGTCGCACGCATCGTCGGGGGAAAGCCCGTCACCAAAGTCGGCATCGACTTCGTGCCATCCCTCGATGATTGGAAAGTCGCGTGGGATTTCATTCATTTTCGCGGTTTTCTTGATACGAAAATGTCGTTGCAATTCACCTGGTGCGGCAGCGATTCAATTTTGGCCGCCCCGCTGGTGATCGACCTGGCCCGGTTTGCGACGCTCGAGCACAGCCGGAGCGGCGTAGGCCCCATGCGCCATCTGGGGTTTTTCTTCAAGGACCCCATCGATGCTCGCGGGCACGATCTGAACAGCCAGTGGCTGCACCTCGTAGAACATATAGCAGAACATCCACAGCGAGACCGCGCATGAAACTCGCATACAGCTCCAATGCTTACCGGCGATGGCCCATCGATGAGGCCGTCCGTCGCATTGCCGCGATTGGCTTTACCGGGTTCGAATTGATGGCCGATGAGCCGCACGCCTGGCCGGCAACCATGAGCCTGGAAGGCATCGAGAAGCTTCACGCAAAAATCACCGGCAGCGGCCTGGCCATTTCCAATGTGAACGCCTTCATGATGAACGCGGTGGAGGATTTCTGGCATCCATCTTGGATTGAGCCGGACGCTGACTATCGCCGGCTGCGGCTTCAGCACACGATCGACGCCCTTCGCATGGCCAAGCGACTGGGTGCCCCGTGCATCACGACGGAGCCCGGGGGGCCTTTGCCCGAGGGAATGGCTCGTGCTGAGGCGCTGGAGATTTTCGTTGCGGGCTTGGAGGCCGCGCTTTTGGTTGCGGAGCAAGTTGACGTGATGCTCCTCGTGGAGCCCGAACCCAGGCTGCTCATCGAGAACGCCGGGCAGTTTCTGGAACTCGCCAAGCGTATCGAATCGCCCATGTTTGGCCTGAACTTCGACGTGGGACATTTTTACTGCGTCGGCGACCCCCTTCCCGAAACAGTTGAGGCGTTGCAGCCCTGGACGCAGCATTACCATCTGGAGGACATCGCGGCCTCGCGCGTGCACGAACATCTCGTGCCGGGCAAGGGTGCGATTGATTTTCGCTCGGTTTTCAAGGCCATTCGGGCCACCGGCTATGATGACTGGCTGACCGTCGAGCTTTATCCCTACCTCGATGACCCTGATGCCGCAGGCAAAGCGGCGCGCGATTTTCTCACTCCCCTGCTGCGGGCATAATTCACCGACAATCCATGGAACTTTTGCCGAACTCAAGATCGAATCCGGCTACGAACAAAGTTCGCGCCTACTTCGATCTCGTTCGCTTTCCAAACTTGTTCACCGCCGCCGCCGACGTGCTCGCCGGCTTTTTCTTCGCGGGGGGCAAGCCGGATGAATGGCTGATACTTATTGGCTTGGCGGCCGCTTCGGTGTGCCTATACGCGGGCGGAGTTGTGCTCAACGACGTGTGCGACGCAGAACAGGATGCCGGCGAACGCCCTCACCGCCCCATTCCCTCCGGAGTCATCGCCCGCCCAAACGCTTTACGCTTTGCGGGCCTTTTGCTGGGCGCAGGGATTTTTTTGGCAGCCGCTGTATCTGGGCAGGCCCTGCTGGTATCTGTCGCGATTGTTGTTTGCATCATCTCTTACAACCTCTTCAAGCAAACGCCGCTGGCTCCGCCGCTCATGGGCCTATGCCGCGCGTTCAATCTCTTGCTGGGCATGTACGGACTTGATGGTCTCCTGCCCCTGCCTGCGATCAGACCCATGGGAGTAATGGGATTGTACGTTGCCTCGCTCACTTTTTTCGCTCGAAAGGAAGCTCGTGGCGGCTCGCGCCTGCGATTGATGATGGGAACATTGGGAATGGCCTCCGCCGTTGTGGGTCTGTGGGGATTTCGATGGTACGGCTACAACGCGCGATACGATGAGTACCGCTTTTTTGCAGCGCTGATGCTTGCGGGAGTTTTGTATCTTGGGGCGGCCGCAACCTTGCACCCTTCACCAGCACGAATTCAGCGGGCCGTACGCTACTACATCCCGGGAATAATTTTATTGGACGCATGCATAGCATGGGTCTCGGCCGGGCCGATTGCCGCCTTCTCCGTTGGCGCGCTGATGGTTCCATTTTTTCTGTTCGCGCGTTTTTTGCGGGTCACTTAGCGCTCGATTTTGCAGTGAACCAAGATTCATAATGCGTCCTTCTCTGGAACGCCGAAGGATAGTAAATAACGTCGTATGGCCAAAACCGACTCGCAACTACTCGCCGCTGCGGAAACCGGCATTTCCGCGCATTTAGCCGCCGAGCGCGATGCTGGGCGAATTACCGGGACGTATTACGACGACGCCATTTCGCAAACCATCCCGAATTTGCGCAAGTGGCTGCTCGCGGGCGAATTGGATCGCATTTCGCCGAATCTGCGAGACGGGCTTCGCGCGGCCATTCAGGACCTGCGCTGGGAGGCCCTGACCAACGCGTATTCGCGGGAAGTAGCGTTCGGGACCGGCGGGATTCGGGAAAAAATGGGCTCTCGGCGGGCCGAAGTGCTCCGCCTGAAAAATGAGGGCATCCACGCCCCGATCATCAAGGGACCCAACACAATCAATGATGTGGTTTTGTTGCTCACCTCGGCGGGCGTCGCGCGATATGGCTGCGGGCGCAAGCCTCCGCTTCGCAACATCGTGATCGGCTTTGACAGCAGAGTTCGCGGGGGCGATTTTGCCCGGCTCATCGCATCCCTTTTTCTTGCTTACGGGTTCACCGTGTACCTCTTCGACGAGGCATGCATGTATCCCAGCGTGACCTTCGCGGTACCCACGCTCAAGGCCGATATCGGCGTGTTCATTTCCGCCAGCCACAATGATTTTCGCTACAACGGCTACAAGCTCTCCTGCTGGAACGGATCTCAGTTCGACCCGGCCGAGCGCGACGACCTCTATCGCAATTACATTCAGACGACGACCTTCTCGGATATTCGCACGATTCCTTTCAATGCTCCTTCGCGGGAGAAACTTTGGTTCATCGGGGGCGTGAAGCGCGGCGACGAGAAGCTTATCGAATTCGGCGAACATCGAGGGCTCCCCCTGGGCGACCCGCTGCCCGATGTGCCGGCCGATCATTATGCTGGGCGCGAAGACCGCATCATCGATCTACATACGCTGCACATGAATCACATAAAGCAGTTTATTTTGCGCGGCGACATGATCGCGTCGGCGAGCCGGCGGCTTTCGATTGGCTTTTCGGCATTCAACGGATCAGGCCGCAAGGCCGTGCCGCGACTCCTCGGCGAAATCGGGTTTAACGACGTGCGCCGAATCATGAAGCTCGATCCGCTCGATGGAATGTTCCCGGCGTTTTGCAGCGATCCGGGCAAGGAGCAGCAGCCCGACCCCGGAGACTGGCGCGCGGCGGACATCGCAGTGGACGCTTTCAAGGAAGAGTACCCGGCGTTCTGGGACGCGGTCGATTTGCTGGTGGGCACCGATCCCGACGCGGACCGCTGCGGGGTGATCGTCAAAGTGCCGAAGAGGCAGCGGTCGGCCTATCTGCACCGCGGAACGGGCCAGCCCCGCGAGTACTCGCTGCTCTCGGCCGACGAGGCCTGGACGCTCATTTTGTGGTATCGCCTCCAGCACGATATCGAAAAATTCGGCCGCGTGCCCGACGCCGAGCGGAAGTTCATCGTCCTCTCGCACACCACGACCGATTTGCTGACCTGCCTCGCCCGCAAACACGGGTTGGGCGTGCTCAAGACTTGGGTCGGCTTCGCGCAGCTCGCGGCCGGTACGCGGGCGGTCTGGGACTTGAGCTTGGGCAAGGAGACACCGGGAATTACCGACGGATTACGGCTCCCCTCCTACGACGAAGGCCGAATTCGAATGAGCGAGCCGCAGTGCAACCGCACCATTCACTCCTGGATTGCAATGGACGATAAGCGTCGATCGATCAACGTTGCGGCACTCGAGCAGAGCAACGGTTTCACCCTCCTGGGCGACGTGCCGCCCGATGAGCGCTCGCTGGGCCGTGGCGGCCATGTCCGCGACAAGGACGGCACGTTCGCGGCGGTGCTGGTGGCCGAACTGGCTCAGTATGCCAAAGAGAACGGCACTAATCTCATCGACTTGATGGACGAGAAGATTTATTCCGACCCTGACATCGGTTTGTACGTGACGCATTACGAACCCGATCCGCTGGACGGGGAGTATGAAGGTCTCGCAGGCTACACCAAGAAGCGCGAAATTTTGATCAAGGCCGAGGCGCTTTTCGATACGGTCAAAAAAACCGGCCAAAAAGACCACAACGGGCGGGAGTCGAAGCCCGGCCAGCCGAGCAAGCTGGCCTTGGGAGGTTTGTCGGTGGTTGGCGCCACGGTCTACCCCACGGGAAAGTACGACGCGATCAATTATCCGGGCTTCCCCGACGAGGGCTACCGCTTCTACTTTGACGCCGACCGCAAATCGCACCTGACCATCCGGCCTTCCGGCACGAGCAACGCCCTGCGATTCCACGTCCAGCTTTTTGGCGGGACACCCGAGCGCATCGACCTCATCGATAAAAAGGCGTCGCTCCGCGCGACGGCGATTCAGGCCGTCGAGGACATTCGAAGGCACATCGGCGCGACAATATAAACGCGGAAACGCGGAAAAGCCGAAAACCAAAAGTCCAAAATTCCAAACGTCCAAAAGTCCAACATAATACGCATCTCTCTTAATAACTGCGCTCCCCATCGTGTGCCACTGCTCGATGAGCAGTGGATGGCGCGATTGTGTTGAAGCGCAATTAATTTTTGCGATCGCATAAGAAGGGCCCGATCAGTAATCTTCAGGCGTCTTGTAATCTGCGATGAAAATCTGTGGTTCAGCCAGGCCGCCGCGCTTACTTGTCCACATCACTCTCTTGCCGCCGGCGTCGAAAACCGGCAGGCCGTCAAAAGCCGGGTCGAAAGTAATTCGCTTGGGCTCGCCGCCCTCGACCTTCATCAGGAGAAGATCATAATTTGTCTTTAGACCGCGGGCGGGCGCCCCGTGGTCGGCCTGGGTGAAGATAAAACTCCTGCCCGATGGATGCCAGAACGGACACCAGTTGAATATCGGATTGTCAGTGATCGCGCGGTCGTTGCTCCCGTCGGTGCCGACCATTCGAATTTGCAGGTTTTGTTTGCCATCCTCGCGGCGATCACCGCGATACAGAATGGTTTTTCCATCCGGGGAGAAGAACGGTCCGCCGTCGTAGCCCTTGGCGTTGGTCAGCCGGCGCGGAGAAGAGCCATCCGCGTTCATCACGTAGATCTCCAGATCGCCGTCGCGACTGGAGGTAAACACGATCTGCTTGCCGTCGGGCGAATAAGAGCCTTCGGCATCGTAACCCTTTGCGTCGGTGAAGCGCTTGAGATTCGATCCATCAGGGTCGGCCTCGAAAATGTCCATGTGCTCGTTGAAATCCCACTCGTATCCGCGTCCCTTCTTGACCGGTTTGGGGGCGTCCACATTCGGATCGAGGTGTGAGGAAGCGAAGATAATTTTCTTCCCGTCAGGCCGGTAAAAAGCGCACGTGCACGCGCCTTTTCCGGTGCTGACCATCCGCGGCGATTTGGACCCGATTTCGAGCGTAAAGATTTGGTAGTCGTTCTCGCCGAGTCCTTCCTTCTTAGGAACGGCCTGGAAAATGATGATCTTTCCATCGGGCGAAAAATAGGCCTCACCCGCCTTCGAAAATCCCATCGTGTCGAATGTGACTTGCTTGATATTCGTGAGGAACTTGGACTCATCGGCCTGTTGTGCAACAGCGACCGCTGCCATCCAAGTTATACACAGGACGCAGCCGAATGATTTGACAGTCATTGTAGGATTGATCTCTCTTTTGGCGGATAATTAGTCCATCGAGTCAGCCAAACAGGCTACCAGCGAGCGAACACTGTCATCCTGAGCGAAGCGAAGGATCTGATTTCAAAAAGATTGCTTGCTACCCTCAGTATGACGTTCAGGTTGCAACCGGGCTCTTTCGTGGAAATTTCGCATCAAGTGTCTTGTTCCAGGTGGCGAGTTGGCCTGCGTTGGATTGCTCGAGAGCGCTGGTGTCGCCCTTGATGACCACTTTGGTCATACGATCATCTTTCTTGATGGCATCGACCACGTCCTGCCCGGAAATGACTCGCCCGAAAACGGTGTGCTTGCGATCCAGCCACGCGGTCGGAACGTGGGTAATGAAGAACTGGCTCCCGTTCGTCCCCGGCCCAGCGTTGGCCATGGAAAATGTTCCCGGCTTATCATGCTTGAGCTCGGCGTGGAACTCGTCCTTAAACTGATAGCCTGGCCCGCCCGAGCCGGTCCCCGTCGGGTCGCCGCCCTGCACCATAAAGTCCTCGATGACGCGGTGAAACTTGAGCCCGTCGTAATACCCGCGCCGGGCCAGATTCACGAAGTTGAGCACCGTCAGCGGCGCTTCCTGCGGAAACAGCTCGATGGTGATGGAGCCGCGACTCGTCTGAATTTCCGCCGTCAATGGGCCCTCGCCCGCCTTATTCGCCATCGTCTACTCCTAAGTTCGAAAAATCCGATCAGGCGTGGAAGGGTACAGCAATTAATCCTTCGTTGCAAAAAACAATCGGCTTACTGTCTAGGCTATAACCGGGATCATTTACGGTCGATCAGGGGTGGCATGGCCAAGCGAAGCGCCGCCATGCGAATGCGAGGGCACGCCGGCGCCCGGTGAGGCTGGGCTTGGGCATGGCACCCGACAGGCCGGCGTCTTCTTCGGAACAAGGCTCGGCACCGCCGCCAGTAAAGCCTTCGTATAGGGATGCTGAGGACGCTCAAACAATTCATTGGTTTCCGCCAGCTCGACAATCCGCCCGCGCTGCATGACGGCCACCCGGTCGCTGAGCCGGCGGACCACGGCCAGGTTGTGAGCGATAAATAGGTACGTGAGACCAAGGTCCCTCTTGAGATCAGCCAGCAGATTCATAATCTGCGCCTGAATGGAAACGTCCAACGCGCTGACCGGCTCATCGAGAACCAGGAATTTGGGTTCGAGCGCCAGTGCCCGAGCAATCCCTACCCGCTGCTTTTGCCCGCCCGAAAGTTCGTGCGGATATCGATCCGCTACACCTGCGGCCAAACCCACCCGCTCCAGCAATTGCATGGCCCGTTCGCGGCGCGACCGTGCGTTGCCCACTCGATGTATGAGCAATGGTTCCACAATGATCGGCCCGATGCGCATCCGCGGGTTCAAGCTGCCCGCGGGATCTTGTAAAACAATTTGCATGTGCCGGCGAAGTTCCTTCATCCGCTGAGGCTGGGCGGAGTGCACGTCGATACCCTCAAATCGTACTGCGCCGGATTGCGGCTCAACCAGCCGGAGGATCGCCCGCCCCAGCGTCGTCTTCCCCGACCCGCTTTCACCCACCACCCGGAGCGTCTCGCCGCGTCCAATCTCGAAAGAAACACCATCGACCGCCGCCGGCACGCACGTTTGCTTTTGAAAAAATCGAGGTCGTTGGAAGCTGACTCGGAGATCGACGACTTCAACCAAGGATGTAGAAGGGCAAGCCACGGGCGCTCCAAAGGTAGAGGGCTAGGCCACCGCTGCGAATGGCGATTCCGTTTCACCAAATACGGGTCGCGGTTTGCGCTTAATTCCAGCAGCGATCGTCTAAGAGGGTCAGCGGTCGTCGACCGGCAGGCTGGAAGCCTGCACTACAGTAGCCGGTGGCAAGCGAAGCGTCGCCCCCACGTCCCGACACCGTTTCGTCAGTCCCGCGCAACTTTATGCGCCACCAACTCGCGGCGGCCAATCCAAACGCACGCCAATACCAGCGATGCAACCGCGACGAGCCCGACGTTCCACAGCCCTGCGGCGTCGGCCACCAGAACGTGCGGGTTCAGCTGCGCCACTTCCGGAATCATGCTCACCACCCAGCCGCGAAGCTGCCGCGCCAGACTGTATTTGCTTACCGCAGCAGGAACGTTGCCCACGACTAGTTCAAACAGCACGAAGTACGCCAGCGACCAGGCCAGCGGCCGCCTCACCAGAATCCCCAGCAGCGTGAAAATCGCCAGAAATCCGCCCACGGCGATGGGGACCATTGCAAGATAAACCTTCAATTCTCTCGACGGATACCATCCATCCGTTGGACCGAAGATGGAGGTTGACCACTCCTGACCGGCCAGTACACAAATATGCAGGCCAACCAGTGCCACACAACATGCGCCTGTCAGCACCGTGAAGATGGCTGCGAAGCGGGTCGCAAGCACGGTGCGGCGCCTCAATGTCCGTGTGATCAAGTAGGTAATGGTTTTCGCATCTACCTCGCTGCCAATGAGACCGCTCCCGTAAATCATGCATGCAAGCGGGATCAGCCCGAGGACGAACATGAATTGAATCAGGCCGTGGTAGGCCGCCCACGCGTTGTCGATGCTTTGCGGCGGACCGAAATACCGGATGATGCCAACCAGCAAGCATGGCAAAAACAGTGCGGCGACGACCAGCCAGAATTTCAGATCGCCAAATGCCTGTCGAGCGGTGAAGGCGAACAACGCGATGATGGCGCTCATTTACGCTCCCTGCTTCGAGCCGGGCCGGGTCAGGTACCCAAACACCGCTTCGAGGCTGTCGTCCGCGCCGGACATTTCGGCCACCGACAGTTGGTCTTCGAGAAAAACCCTGGTCAACTGCTTGTAGGCTTCTTCCGGCAACTGGGTCTGCAAGACAATGGTGTCGCTGCTGGGCATCGTCACACCGCTGACGAAATCCCAAGCGGCCACTTTCGCCGCGAGTCGGCGAGGCTCCGCCAGGCGCACGCGAATCGCGTGAGGCCGGTTGAGCAATGCCCGGCGCACGGCCTGCACGTCGCCCTGCGCGACGATGCGACCGTGATTGATCATCAGAATCCGCGGCGTGAGCGCTTCGACTTCGTAGAGCACATGACTGGACACGAGAATGTGCACGCCCTGCGCGGCCAGCTCGCGGAAAAGCGTTGCCAGATCATGCCGTGCGATGGGGTCGGCGCCGGTCATCGGCTCATCGAGCACCAGCAGCTCGGGGCGGTGAACGAGGGCCTGCGCGATTTTGATCCGCTGGCGCATACCCTTGGAGTAGCCGCGAATCGCCCTGCCGGCGTTGGCCGTCATCGCAACCCTCTCGATCGCTTCGTGCGTCGCGGCACGTGCGGCTTTTCCGCGTAGCCCCGAAAGTTTGGCCAACAAGAGCACAAAATCGAAACCCGACACGCCGGGCCAGAATGGATCTCCTTCCGGGCAATAACCGATTCGAGAAAGAACCTTCGGATTGTCCCACGGATTTTTGCCGAAGACCGTGATGCTTCCCTTGCTGGGCCAAAGTTGACCGAGCGCCAGGCCCATCAAGGTGCTTTTGCCGGCGCCGGCGCCGGCGAAGAGGCCAATCCGTTGCCCCTCGCCGATGGTCAGCAACGCGTCGATCGCCCGCACCCCCATCGACAGCGGCCGGTCGACCCGCCGCCGGGTCAATGGATCGGGCGCG